>NZ_JAAVWA010000019.1:0-94357 GCF_017355725.1 Anabaena sp. 54 | reverse complement strand
CCTACCTCCCCTACCTCCCCTACCTCCCCTACCTCCCCTACCTCCCCTACCTCCCCTACCTCCCCTACCCCCCTACCCCCCTACCTCCCCTACTTGCCTTCACCCGTCATTTTTGGGTTGACAGACTACTAGGTGGAATTTGTTCAATAGGAATTAGTGATTCCATTACAGTTTTAACAATTGGTGCAGCTACAGTAGAACCATAGGCATTTTCTCCCTTTGGTTCATCCACAACTGCAAACACCACATAACGGGGAGATTCCACAGGCAAAATAGCGACAAAACTGGTAATTCTTGCACCTTTAATATATCCACCATTAGGACTAGCTTTTTGCGCTGTTCCTGTTTTGCCACCAATCCGATATCCTGAAATTCTCGCTGCTTTACCAGTACCGGAATTGACTACTGTTTCCATCATTTCCACAACCTTTTGGGTGGTTGTAGGTGAGAAAATTTGTCTTGGTTCTGGAAGAGTACGTGAATAGTGCATTCCGCCCTTGGTATCAATCAGTCCTCGGACTACATGAGGTGTGACTAATTTGCCCCCATTAGCTAATGCACCGTGTAGTTGTACCAGTTGTAATGGAGTGAGAGAAAAGCCTTGTCCAAAAGATGTGGTAGCTGGTTCAATGGCTGAAGAAATAAATTGTTCTTGACTTTTTAATTGACCACTAACTTCAAAGGGTAAATCTGTTTCAACTTTTTGTCCTAACCCTAAACGTTCTAGCCAGTTGTAGTATATGGATGGTTTTATTCGTTGAATCATTCTCACCATACCAATGTTACTAGAAGTTTGTAAAATTTCAGGAATAGTTAATCGGCGATAACCAGTTTTTTCGGCATTTTTGATTGTATGTGTGCCGATTTTAATAGAACCAGGATCTTCAAAAGTGTCATCTGGTTTGATTGCACCATTTTCGAGAGCGATCGCCACATTCACCGGCTTAAAAGTTGATCCCGGTTCATAAAGATCAGCCACAGTCCAATTTTTGAACAGAGAAATATCAGACTTAGCATATTGATTCGGATTATAGGTAGGCTGAGAAACCAAAGCCAATAAAGAACCATCCACTGCATCCATGACAATCACTGCACCCCGTTTGGCACTAAATTTAGTCATCTGTTCTTTTAAGGCTGCACGGGCTACCCGTTGCACACGACTATCAATAGTCAATTGCATTTTTAAATCATCAGAATTCAGAAATCCCTCGGTCACATAATCTGGCATCAACGACCCATTTCCCGACTTACTCATCCGCACTGTTTGTCCAGAACGTTCTAGTAACTTCTCCTGACTATATTCCACACCAGCTTGACCACGACGGTCAAGATTAACATAGCCCACGACATCCGCCACTAAATCATCTTGGGGATAAAATCGGGAGTATTTTTGAATAAACTCAAACCCATTCAAACGCAGTGATATTAACTTATCAGTAATATCTTCAGAGACCCCAGAAGCTAGTAAAATTCCACTTCGTTTACTTTGGAATGTTTTCACCAAATCGGCCTTTTCTTTGCCGATAATTGGCGCGATTTTCTCCGCGATTTCTTCCTGGGATAGCTCGAATAACTTAGGATGACTATATACAGTATAAACGGGACGATCAATAGCCAACACATTATTACCCCGATCCACTACCGGACGACGAGGCATATAAGGGCGCACATTCACCATTTGCTGATTTCGCGCCTTCTTAGTCAGCTTTTTTCCCTGAACAATTTGTAATTGATATAAATTAAATACCAAACCTACCATAGCAATCATTAACATACCCCATACAGCAAACAGTCGTAATTGAATGTTAGGTGGAGTTTCCGGTGTTTTTGGCTCAATATTTTCTGATTGAGTCTGTCTAGAAAACTTTCGTTTGCGTCTGAATTCTAAATTACGTAGATTTCTAAGTTGTGTTTTAAGTGATGACTTTAGCATGAGTCAGGAGTTCAGGAGGTAGGGGCGCAGGGCCTGCGCCCATTCAAGAGTATGGCTAACGCCACGCTGCGCTATCAGGATTTCAGGAGAAAGAAGAAAGAAGAAAAAGATTAACTAACGACGAATGACCAATGACCAATGACTAAGTAGTGAGACAGAATTAATTACACAATGTCATTGCGTTAGCGTGGCGTTAGCCATATGGAACGAAGTCAAATGAAGCAATTCCAAGGGTTGTGATTGCTTCCCTTCGCTCGCAATGACTGTAAATATTTTTGTCCAATTACTTAATAACCGATGACCGATGACCAATGACCAATTAATATCCTAATGGAGAAGGGGGTTCAGGTTGCGGTTCTGGTTGAGAAGTTGAGAATGACGACCGGGGATAATTATTAGATGTTGGTGGTAAGAAAATTGTCCCCTTAGAAGTTGGTGATACCAGTTCCGTACCGGGCTGTTCCGCTTCCTGTGCCATTTTGCTAGTTAGTGTCGCATTAGCAGTATTTAACTGTCGCTCATGACGTTGTAAGCTTTGTAGCTTACGGTAAGAATCACTCCAAATCTCTTGTGAATATACAGTCCAACCATAAACTATTAATGTTGCTACCACTAATAAAAATGCTAAAATTGACGAATAGCGATTGACCATATATATACGTAGTAACCATTCAGGCATGGCTGGAGTGTGACTCATCCTATAAGCAGCAGTATTTGATTGTCTATTAATATCAGTAGTTTGTTGTTTACCCGCGTCTAAACTTGAGGTGCGAATTGCTGTTTTATTTCGGCGAGAACCTAAGAAATTCAGCCAAGCATTTCGGGGACTAGACGATTTAACTGCGATCGCTTCACTATCTAATCGGGAGGAACTCTGGCTTTTTTTATTCAAATTTCGAGAACGTCGCTTATTCAATGACGCAGGAGAATTGCCCCAGAACCAGGTATTTTTTGCGGAAACTGCTGATTTACGTTCAAAACCCATGATTTTTCTGATAATAAATACTTTATTTTTGACTTAATTAGATTTTGCCCAAAGTTACAAAAAAAGGGAACAGGAAATATCCAAGTTTTCAATCTCTCTCTTTTCAGGGGGATTTCACCCTTCTCTTTAGCAAATTTTCAGGACAAGAATTGAGACCATTCTAACCGTTAATTACATCCTATTTGTGTTACATATAATCTACAAGTATGTTACAAAAAAGAATGGGTTGAAATATGTAATCAGAAAGTCCTTAAAAAAAATCAATAAATAAGGTATCTTATTCAACAGGCGAAAGATTTTATTGCCACAATTGGTGAAAGAGGAGTTATGAAGACAAAAATTTTTGGTTTGGCTCTAATGTTAAGTCTGGCTACCATGCTTGGAGCTTGTGACGGTGGTAGTCAACCAGCAGGTACTACCAGTTCTCCAGCAGCAACAACAGGTGGCGAACCAGCAGATACTGGTGCTACCCCCGCGGCGACCACATCTCCTGATGCGGCAACATCTCCTGCTGCGACCACATCTCCCGCAGCTACTACATCCCCTGCTGCGACCACATCTCCTGAGGCTACTCCCAAAAAACCTTAGTATAGGGTAGAGTATTAACCTCTCCTGGGTAGTTGATATCTTTAAAAATTATTTTCTACAAACCTCTACTGAGAAAGTTAAGATAGTTTGTAGATTAAGGAATAAAGATTCAACTGCCTAAGGGCGTTAAGTTGGGTAAAAAAGAGCAACATTCATCAGGTTTTGCTTCTGGGCTAGATTCAGTTCTCGCCCAGTCTGATTTTTTTATAAGGGAAATGCCGAAAACCCTTGAAGATGTAGCTTCCTAAGTCAGCTACATCTGTGCTTTAGACAAGGGATGAAGGCTAGAGGCTTTCCTTTATCCTGCATTGACATTAATTTAAAAATTTGAAATTATTTCAAATTTTAATCCATATTCGTGAGACAATTAAATTGTCAGCAAAGACATTAAAAACCTACCGGGGGACTCTCGGAAAGTTACGCTTGTCAGTTCGGCTTCGCTCACCGCAAGCAGAGATGATTCTGCCAGTAATGGCAAACAGGATCAGGGCAAGAACCCAAATATTTAAGGAACCCTGCCTGAAGCTGGGATAACTGAGAGATATAGACTGAAACTCTCTATAGAATTCTCGCGTCTTTAGACCGGGGAGTGTCAAATTTGTTTTGCCAGTAACCAAAGTAATCTCAATATATGCTGTTACTGCAATTTAGTACATCTCATTATTGTCGCAAAGCCAGATTGGCATTGGGTTATAAAGGAATTAATTATCAAACCGAAAATCTCACTCCAGGGCTGCACATCTTGAGGCTAAAGTCCTTAACTGGATTGACAACATTACCTGTCCTGTTACCCCAAATTGTCGGACAACCCCAAGCTATTGGCGACTCTACGGAAATTTTTAAATTTTTAGAAAGCTATCAACCCGAACCTACCTTGTTTCTACCCAATTTAGAACAGCAAACTCAAGCTGCGATGTTAGAAGACTGGTTAGATGAAAGTATAGGCACGGCTACTAGATTTGTATATTATCAATTTCGCGCTGGTGAAGGTAAGGACATTGACCCATCACTATTTAGTCAAATGGTGATTAAAGTAGTTAGACAACAATATGGTATTAATGATACTACCGTTGAATTAGCTAAAAAAAGACTCGCTAATGCCTTGTCATTATTGTCTATGTATTGGCAAAAAGGTGATTATTTAGTGGGTAGCCGCTTGAGTATAGCTGATATTGCAGCGGCGGCTTTGTTGAGTCCTTTAGCACTAATTCCCGATTATCGTCAGGCATATCCACAGATTTTTGCACGAATTATCAATATCCACCAGTTATGTGGTGAACCATTGCCACCAGGACTTGAGGACGTAGGGGCGCAGGGACTGCGCCCAATCAGGAGTTAAGATGAAACGGATACTGCTAGTTATTTTGAGTGTTACTACTAGTATTTTAATCGGGTTTAGTGGTCATAGTAGTAAAGTCGTGATGGCATTACCACCACAAGCAGATATACCAGAGGAGATATTGCGAACAGAGATTATTCTAGCAGCGCGATCGCCCATTGATGGCAGAATCCTCACGCCCGCAGAATATGCCGAATTGCAAGCACAAATCCAAATAAGTCCACCACCACGTTTAGCCTCCGGTATCCGCGATAAAGTATTTTTGCTGCAACTACGCAAAACATTATTACAACTTTTCCCATTTTTAAGTATTTAATTAGGGAATAGGGGGTAGGGGAGGTGGGGGAGGTAGGGGAGGTAGGGGAGGTAGGGGAGGTAGGGGAGGTAGGGGAGGTAGGGGAGGTAGGGGAGGTAGGGGAGGTGGGGGAGGCAGGGGGAGAAAGAATTTTCCCAATGACCAATGACCACTGACCAATGACCAATGACCACTGACCAATGACCAATGACCACTGACCAATGACCAATGACCACTGACAACTAACAACTGACAACTGACAACTGACAGTGGCGACAAAGATGCAAGAATATGAATAGTTAAAAAGTAGATTTAGTTAATCACCATATATCACATAGGTAGCTTCATGTCCACAACCACAGTCGCCCCTGAACAGGTTAATCGCATTGTTGGCAATCAACATCACGATCCCTTTGAAATTCTGGGTTCTCATCTCATCGATCAAAATGGTAAAACTGTCTGGGCTGTGCGAGCCTATCTCCCAAATGCCAGCGCTGCGTGGGTAGTAGTTCCAGAGGAACGGAAAGAATACCCAATGGATACAGTGCATAATCCACACTTTTTTGAATGCACCATTGAAACCCCAGAACTAAAAAATTATCAGTTACGCATTAAAGAAGGGGAACATGAGCGGGTGGTTAATGATCCCTACGCTTTCCGTTCTGCCCACTTAACAGAATTCGATCTACATTTATTTAGTGAAGGCAACCATCACCGCATTTACGAAAAATTAGGAGCGCACACCACAGAAGTAGATGGTGTCAAAGGCGTTTATTTTGCCGTTTGGGCCCCCAATGCCCGCAACGTTTCCTTATTGGGAGATTTTAACCTGTGGGATGGACGCAAACACCAGATGCGGAAAGGACACACAGGCATTTGGGAATTATTTATTCCCGAAATAGGTGTAGGAGAACATTACAAATACGAAATCAAAAATTTTGAAGGACATATTTACGAAAAATCTGATCCTTACGGTTTCCAGCAAGAACCCCGGCCAAAAACAGCATCTATTGTTACTGACTTAAATTCCTACACCTGGAAAGACGAAGACTGGCTGGAAAAGCGGCGACACAGTGACCCCTTGAGTCAACCCATTTCCGTTTACGAAGTCCATTTAGGTTCTTGGTTACACGCTGCTAGTGCTGAATCTGCCAAATTACCCAATGGGGAAACTGAAGCTGTCGTTGTCGTTTCTGAACTAAAACCCGGCGCTCGGTTTCTGACTTATCGGGAACTAGCAGATAAACTCATTCCCTACGTTAAGAAATTAGGATATACCCATTTAGAACTGTTACCAATTGCCGAACATCCCTTTGATGGTTCTTGGGGTTATCAAGTAACCGGTTATTTTGCGCCTACTTCCCGTTTTGGTACACCTGAAGACTTCATGTACTTTGTGGACGAATGCCATAACAATGGTATTGGTGTCATTGTAGATTGGGTTCCTGGTCACTTCCCCAAAGATGGACATGGTTTAGCCTTCTTTGATGGTAGTCACTTGTATGAACATTCTGATTCCCGCAAAGGTGAACATAAGGAATGGGGGACTTTAGTATTTAACTACAATCGCCATGAAGTCCGTAATTTCTTGGTAGCTAATGCCCTGTTCTGGTTTGATAAATACCACATTGACGGAATTCGGGTTGATGCGGTTGCTTCCATGCTTTACCTTGACTACTGCCGAAAACCAGGAGAATGGTTGACTAACGAATACGGTGGTCGGGAAAATTTAGAAGCGGCAGATTTTTTACGTCAAGTTAATAGCTTGTTGTTTAGTTATTATCCTGGTGTGCTTTCCATTGCGGAGGAGTCCACATCTTGGCCAATGGTATCTTGGCCTACCTATACGGGCGGATTGGGCTTTAACTTAAAGTGGAATATGGGCTGGATGCACGATATGCTGGATTACTTCAGCATGGACCCTTGGTTTCGCCAGTTCCATCAAAATAACATCACCTTTAGTATGTGGTATAACCACAGCGAGAACTTCATGTTAGCTCTCTCCCATGATGAAATCGTGCATGGTAAGAGTAATATGATCGGCAAAATGCCCGGTGATGAATGGCAGAAGTTAGCTAATATCCGCTGTTTGTTTACTTATATGTTCGCTCACCCTGGCAAGAAAACCATGTTTATGAGCATGGAATTTGGTCAGTGGAGTGAGTGGAATGCTTGGGCTGATTTGGAATGGCATCTATTACAGTTTGAACCACACCGACAGTTAAAGGATTTTTTCCAGTCTCTTAATCATTTTTACCGTTCTGAACCAGCTTTATATACTCAAGATTTTGATCAAGCCGGGTTTGAGTGGATTGATTGTACCGATAACCGCCATAGTGTGGTTTCCTTTGTCCGTCGTGACAAGAATTCTGACGATTTTATGATTGTGGTTTGTAACTTTACCCCTCAACCCCATTCTCATTATCGTATTGGTGTGCCAGAAAAGGGTTTCTACACTGAGTTGTTCAATAGTGATGCTCGTCAGTATGGCGGTAGTAATATGGGCAATTTAGGTGGTAAGTGGACTGATGATTGGTCTTTGCATAATCGTCCTTATTCCTTGGATTTATGTTTACCTCCTTTGGGTGTATTGATGCTTAAGTTGGATAAACAGAAATCTGCACAGGTAATGGAATAATCCTGTAGGGTGGGCATTGCTCACCCTATGTTTTTCTTAGTGAGTTTGTCGTTACATACTTTGGTTTTTTTACGTCGTTCTACTTAGCAAGACGTTATTTGTCGCAATCTCTGTCAAAATTAGAACTGGATGATCATGAATTTGAGCTATGGGTTTGTTTTCAACAGATAATTGTCGTGTTACATAAATGCTAGATGACCTAGAACACCAAACTACCAAGATTTAAAAACCTAGCAATTTCATCCAACAGTGATTGCGGTTCATCAACACGAATTAAATGTCCGCTGTTCTCAAATATTTTCAAGTAGGCATTAGGAATAGCTTGAGCAATTTCTTCAGAAAACTCTGGGGCGCAGATCCAGTCATGCCGCCCTGCAATCACAAGAGTTGGTGAGGTAATCTTATGTAATTCGTTGAGGATATTATAGTCATTTAAGAAGCCACTAAAGGCAACATTAATGGCATCAACAGAGAGAATTGTTTCGTCTGAGTCTGGGGAATTTAATTTCCGGTCATTGTTTTGGGAGTACATTGAACCCATCACCCGAAAAAATTGGCGTAGCTGTTCTTCATTTTCAAAATTACCTGACCAAAGTTGAAGAGCAATTGCTTTTTGTTCTTCGTTTCCCCGTTCTGCCAGAATTTCCTGAGCGCGTTCTAGAAACCGGGAATTAGCTGCTGTGGCAATGACAATCAGGTGTGAAACATTTTGGGGATACTTCACAGCATAAGAAAGAGCAACCATACCTCCATAGGAAGAACCGATTAAAACGATTTTCTCCAGTCCTAGATATTGGCGTAAGGCTTCCATATCGTCAACATTATTATCTAGGGTATAGGTTTCTTTCGGTCCACGGGCTGACCTTCCCTGTCCCCGATGGTCAAAATAGACTAGCTGAAGGTGATGGACGAGGGGAGAAAAGCACGGTTTATAACTCGTGTGGTCAACTCCAGGTCCGCCGTGAATTATGAAAGCAACAGGTTTCTGACGTATTCCTTGTTCTTCAACTACCAAACTACAGCCGTCAACATCAAAATAGATTTCTGTATCCCGTATTTTAGCTCGCATTCTTGAGTGTCAACCCCAGTAACTCATGTTCAATTCTGCCGTAATGATAACACCAAATTAATAGGGCGCGGCTCTTTTGAGAAGACAATTTTCATCCTGATATAAAGCGTAAAGTTCATGAAAGGTAAGGATTGTAAGTTTTAGGAATTCCGAAAAGGGGGTCGCTCAAATTTAAAAATTGAGATCATATCTTTATTTTGCAAGTCTTGGACATTCGGCTTCAGCGTTTGAGAATCCATCGCCTGTTACTCCCCACCCTAATAAATCCACTACCGTAGATTTTCCCTTGACACCAAAGATTATACAAACAGTGAAAATACGGAAGCAACGCCTTTACATATTTCTTATTGTTTCTTGTCGTTACGGGTAAATTATGCTAAATAAAGCGCGAATTATCTCAGGAAATTAATATAGCATCATTAATGACAAATCAATACAAGTATTGAGTCATAGATGCGATCGCTTAAAGTTAATTTATGGCAAAATGCGATCGCCAGGTAAATGCACAGGCTAACACTTAGTTTCTAGCTTTACAAAAACATTACATAGCTGGAGAATATCAGCCTATAAATTTTCTCAACAAAAGCACCCACTACTAGATATAATTTTCTGTAAGTTGAAAAAAACATTAAGATTAGCGTAAAAATTACATTAAAATAAAGATTACGCTTCTATTAAACTGACTAGCTAAATACCCAAATTAGGAGGAATATATATGGCTCTCGTACCAATGCGGTTGCTTTTGGATCACGCTGCTGAACACGGTTATGGTATCCCCGCTTTTAACGTTAACAACTTAGAGCAGATTCAAGCAATCATGAAGGCTGCGGTGGAAACAGATAGCCCCGTAATCTTACAAGCTTCTCGCGGCGCTCGTAACTATGCCGGAGAAAACTTCCTCCGTCACCTGATTTTGGCTGCGGTAGAAACCTATCCTGAGATTCCCATTGTCATGCACCAAGATCATGGTAATGCTCCTTCTACCTGCTATTCAGCTATCAAGAACAATTTCACCAGCGTGATGATGGATGGTTCTTTGGAAGCTGACGCTAAAACCCCTGCCAGCTTTGAATATAACGTGAGAGTTACCAGTGAAGTTGTCAACGTTGCTCACTCTTTGGGTGTCAGTGTTGAGGGTGAATTGGGTTGTTTGGGTTCTCTAGAAACCGGTGCCGGTGAAGCTGAAGATGGTCACGGTTTTGAAGGTACTCTTGACCATTCTCAACTATTAACTGACCCTGATGAAGCTGTTGACTTCGTAGAAGCAACTCAAGTTGATGCTTTAGCTGTGGCTATCGGCACAAGTCACGGCGCTTACAAATTTACCCGTAAGCCTACAGGTGAAATCTTGGCTATTAGCCGCATTGAAGAAATTCACCGCCGTTTACCTAACACCCACTTGGTTATGCACGGTTCTTCTTCTGTACCTGAAGATTTATTGGCACTCATTAACCAATATGGTGGCGCTATTCCTGAAACCTACGGTGTACCTGTGGAAGAAATCCAAAAAGGTATCAAGAGTGGTGTGCGTAAGGTAAATATTGACACCGATAACCGTTTGGCTATTACTGCGGCTGTGCGTGAAGCTTTGGCTTCTAATCCCAAGGAATTTGATCCTCGTCACTTCCTCAAGCCTTCTATTAAATATATGCAAAAGGTTTGTGCTGACCGTTATCAACAGTTTGGTACTGCTGGTAACGCAAGCAAGATTAAGCAAGTTTCTTTAGAAGATTATGCTGCTAAGTATGCTAAAGGCGAATTGGTCATGAGAGCGGCTGCTAAAGTTTAATTTGGCAGTATGAGAATTAGGGCATAGCATTGCTATGTCCCTACAAGAATAAACCAGGTAACGTTAATGTTTCCTGGTTTTATTAATTAATGTGATAGACTTAGGTAATAGCAGTAAATAAGGCTATTTGTATGACTACCAATTTACAATCTACATCCTTGAGTAGTTATCTTTATAATCAGGATTATTGTTTATGGCTAGAAACGACAGCTAAGTTATTGCGTAATCATCAATTAGATCACGTTGATTTTGAGCATTTGATTGAAGAAATAGAGGACATGGGGAAAGAGAAAAGACGTGAACTTAAAAACCGACTCATAGTTTTACTCATGCACTTACTCAAGTACCAATATCAATCTGAAAAACGTTCTTCTAGTTGGGTAAGTACAATTTGGGAACAGTTTTATCAAATTGAATCTTTATTGGAGGATAGTCCTAGTCTCAAACCTTATTATTTAGAACTATTTTCTGATTGTTATTTAAAAGCTGTTCGCGCTGCTAGTACGGAAACTAAATTATCTATTCAGATGTTTCCTGTTGACTCTCCTTTTCTGCCTTTAGATGTCATTAATTCTGATTTTATAATCACGCTGCTTAGTCAGGAGGAAATTTAATTTTTATTTTTCGTTCAATTAGTCTAATTGTTATTAGCTAAACCCAAATTTAGTTCATGTTCATTGTGTATTTTCATATATCTTCTATAATATTTGTATCAAGTCCAATCACTTGCAGCCTCACCAATTATTTCTTCTATTTCTTCCAAAGTTTTAGGTTTCATGCCTTTTCTGTGCAAAATTCCAGATAATTTTTGAATAGGTATATTGAGAGGAATAAGTTTAACTATGCCATTTTCATCAATGACAAAATCAACTTTACAGAAATATCCGGTAAGAGTAAAGCCCAGTCCTTCGACAAGCTCAGGAACCATCACTTCAGTGCTGAGATACAAGCGACACTTCGACAAGCTCAGTGACCGCACGAGCAGTTCGACTTCGCTCACTGACCACGAATTTATTCGCTTAATTCATTGACTGGTAACAATGGATGTGATAGTATTTCATCAATTCCAGAATTTAAGTATAACTAAACAACGTAAAAACTTAACTTATGTGGTTGAGTGCGTAGTCATACCTAACGGTATTGCAGTTTAGGAAAGCTAAATTTGGTGAAAAATGAAATGCAAAAATCGAGTACGGTAGGGCATATCGGAATTAAAGCTTTAGGAGAATCAACCTCTGTTTTTGTTGGAGTAATCCAGTAATTGTAAGTTGGCTCGTTGATTAAAGAATCTCAGTGTCTTTAGACATGAGAGTGTCAATTTAACTCCTTACTTGAGAATATACTCAAAAAAGTTAAAAATTTAACTTTTTCCAAAAAACTTAATCATTCTCAAGCAATATACCTAATCAGGCTATTGGGGAAAAAAAAGGCCAAAAAATAGGGGGAAGTTGAACTTTCCCCCTGGTTATTGTTGTGATGATCATTTGGCTTTTGATTTTCTTTGAGTTTCTGTCTGAGCATTTGTCTTTGTTTTTTCAGTTGGCGTTTTCTCGCAGAACTACCTCGTCCTTTATCGTTTCTGCCTTCTCGACGTGGGGATTCCCAGCGTTTTAGTCGCATAGTTTTTGTTGGTAAAGTTTCACGATGTAGTTCTAGAGTAACATAGTTTTTGCTCAATGGCCACTGTATTTTACCGTAGGGAGAAAATATTTAATTTTGCTGAATATGACTGTGTAACATGACTAAGGTTTCTGCTAATTGACTCAAGCGATTTTCTAGGTCTTGTTTGCGTCCTAAGAGTTGTCGTAATCTTTGGTGACGTGCGATCGCTATACTAACACTAGGAACTTGTTCAACTGGACAGGGACGAGACCACACTTGACCGGCTGTATCTACTCCACATAATCGGTAGTCAGTGTGTAGTGGTTTATGAGATTCTTTTTCACTACTAGCACAGATTTCTTCGACATAGTTCATGAGACGCTCTATTTCTGCATGGCGTAATGCGGCTGTTCCCACTGTTTCTGGTTCTTGGACATTAGATTCCAACCAACCGTTAATAATTGGACCTTCTAAATAAATATCCTGAATTTGCTGTATTATTTTTTGTAATTCCAGTTGCCAATCAGCTACTTTGTCTTGAATTTCTTGGAGCATATTCATGGCCAGTGCTGGGTTAGCAACGTGACGATGATTGCTGAAGGATGGAGTTTTAAATTTCGGGAGAGTTGGCGTTTTTTCTCCATTTTCTTGGGCTGGAAAGGCTGAAACGGAACTATGCTGAGGAAATAAATTTGCCTCTGGAGTTTCATGAATAACTGAATCTGCGTCTAAGTTACTATTATAGGTTTGTGTTGTATTTTGGGAATTTTCTGGAGATTCCTGGGGACGGATACTAATGCGAAAGGAAAAGGAACGTTTGCTTTCTTCACCTGGTTCTGTGGTGACATCATCATTGCGAGTTTTTAAATCATGCAGCGTAGCCTCTATCCGTTTTAACCCTGGTTTCATAACAATATCCTAAAATTTATGGTCTTTGGCAAGAAAGAATTCAGGAGTACAGAAAGGTGTTGATTTTGGGGATACTTGATTTAACTCGTGTATTCTTCCTGATGAAACATTATATTATCAAATAATGGGGAAAATAATTTTGGTGACAGGTGCAGCCCGCTCTGGTAAAAGTGAATGGGCGGAAGATTTGGCGATAAAGTCGGAAAAAAATGTTGTCTACATTGCCACAGCTACACAAAATCCTGATGATCTAGAATGGCAAGAACGCATTCAAAAACATCAACAACGCCGTCCTCAAGATTGGATAACTCTTGCTGTCCCTGGGGAACTGACTGCTGCTTTGGCTCAATCTCAGCCGCATACTTGCCTGTTGGTGGATTCTTTAGGAACTTGGGTGGCTAATTTTCTGGAGGAGGAGGATTTAGTTTGGGAAAATATTGTGGGGGAGTTTCTGGCAATTCTGCCGTTAGTGGCTGCTGATGTCATATTTGTGGGGGAAGAAACAGGTTGGGGTGTAGTTCCAGCTTATCCTCTAGGGCGCAAATTCCGCGATCGCCTGGGCGCTTTAGTGAGACAATTAGGGACAATCTGTGAACCTGTTTATTTGGTGACGGGTGGTCATGCCTTGAATTTGAGTTTATTAGGTGTACCATTACCAGCAGCTAAATAGGGAGTTGGGGGAGTTGGGGGAGTGGGGGGAGTGGGGGGAGTGGGGGGAGTGGGGGAGTAGGGGAAGTAGGGGGAGTAGGGGGAGTTGGGGGAGTAGGGGGAGTTGGGGGAGTTGGGGGAGTGGGGGAAGTAGGGGGAATATTTCTTCCCAATGACAACTGACTAATGACCAATGACCAATGACCAATGACCAATGACTAATGACTAATGACTAATGACTAATGACTAATGACGCTAGAATAGGTCTTAAAGTGAAAATTCATTAATTCTAAATGTTTACCATTGACTTAAGCATCAGAAATACTGCTTTCCCCATATCAGTACAACGTAAGTCTACTGAAGATGCCGAGGCTGTTTACCAGCTAATTTTGGCGGCAATGCGTTCTGGAAATCCTGATATTGTGGAACTCAAGTGCGAAGGCAAAACAGAGAAAAAAATTGCTGTCCGTGCTAGTGAAATTTCGGGAGTCCAGATTATCCAAAAAGATAGTGCGGCTACTAGCAGTGGTAAACCACCTGGCTTTGCTGCTTTTACTGCTGAATAACACAAGGTATAAACATGACAGCAGTAGGCATTGAAGTTAATGATTTAAACTTCTTTTGGCCTAATGGGGAGCAAGTGATCAAATCTTGCTCTCTTCAAGTACCTAAAGGTGAGTTTTGGATGCTTCTGGGGACAAATGGCAGTGGTAAATCTACGCTTCTGAGATTAATAGCGGGTTTATTAGCTCCTCAATCTGGGGAAGTTAATATCTCACCTGCTGTTGGTTTTGTATTCCAAAATCCTGATCATCAATTGGTAATGCCAACGGTTGGTGCTGATGTGGCTTTTGGGTTGGTGGCGGAAAAGTTACAACCGGCGATGGTGAAGGCTAGGGTTGAGGAAGCTTTGGGGGCAGTAAATTTATTGTCTCTCCAGCGACGACCTATTTACGCGCTTTCTGGTGGACAAAAACAACGGGTAGCTATTGCTGGAGCGATCGCTCGTCATTGTGATGTTTTATTATTAGATGAACCTACTGCTTTACTAGATCCAGATAGTCAACTCGATTTAGTGGCTAGTGTCCGTAATCTCGTTAAGAGTCGTGGCATTACGGCATTATGGGTAACTCATCGCTTAGAAGAGTTAAATTACTGTGATGGTGCTTTTTTATTGGAAAAGGGTTGTTTAGTTGATTCCGGTGAAGCGGAACGTCTCAAACAGCGATTAATTCAAGTACATCAATAGTCAGGAGGTAGGGGCGCAGGGCCTGCGCCCAGTCAGGAGTTCAGGATGAAGAAGGAATAAGTAATGGGACGGAATTAATTATACTAAACACGGTTGAGACATGGACTTTAGCACTGCTCATTGGTGTCAACTTAACGTAAAACCCATAGCCCGCCTGGGAATGAATTCCCAGTCTAATAGCAAAAGTTGTCTTTTGATGACTAAAAATCCCCAGTTTACTTTAGTAAACTTTACTTATTAGCCCGGAAATTCATTTCTGGGTGGGTGTGGAAGCCAACAAATAAGCCATCTGTAGCCTAAGTTGACACCAATGAAGCTCTTGCTTTACCCCTACGTTTAGAATCAAATTATTAAGCCGTGTTGAGTATACACAATTGATTTTTCTGTTCCCTGTTCCCTGTTCCCTCTCTCAACGAGTGAATTTAATTTTGTCCGACTATTTATTTAATTAATTAATTAATTATGAATGAAGCTTTATTTAGTATTGAAAATCTCCGTGTAGCTTATCCTCGACGTGGTGAAGAGGTGGAAAGCTGGGCGGTTGATGATGTATCTTTTATTCTTCAGCCTGGAGAAAAAATGGGATTGGTGGGAGAGTCCGGTTGTGGAAAATCTACCATTGGACGGGCAATAATGCGTTTATTGCCTAATTTCAGTCGCACGGAAGGATTAGTTAAATTCCAGGGGCAATCTGTATTAGATTTAACACCAGCCCAAATGCAAAAATTTCGTGGTGAAGCAGTGGCTTTGATTTTTCAAGATCCCATGACTCGCCTTGACCCGTTGATGACAATTGGCAATCATTGTATTGAAACTTTACAAGCTCATGCACCGGAGTTATCCAAACAGCAAGCGAAAGAAAAGGCTTTAGCGACTTTGGAAAAGGTGAAAATTCCTGCTAGTCGTTGGAGTCAATATCCCCATGAGTTTAGTGGGGGAATGCGTCAACGGGTAGCTATTGCTTTGGCTTTGCTGTTGAGTCCTAAGTTAATTGTGGCGGATGAACCAACTACAAGTTTAGATGTGACTGTTTCTGCTCAAATTCTCCAAGAATTAACGCGATTGTGTGGGGAAGAAAACATGGGATTATTATTGATTTCCCATGATTTAGCAATGGTGGGGGAATATTGCGATCGCATTGGAGTTATGTATCAAGGTAAAATGGTGGAAATGGGGAAAACGGCAACTGTATTTGCTCATCCTCAACATGAATATACTCAATCTTTATTAAAAGCAGCTTTATATATTCAAAAGGAAGAGGGAACAGGGAAGAGGGAACAGGGAACAGAAAAGGTAAATCCCATTTTAAAAATTACAGAACTTAAACAGCATTACACCATAGAACCGAATTTTATTGAACGGATATTTAAAGAAGAAGGACAAACAATTAAAGCCGTAGATGGAATTAATTTAGAATTGTATGCTGGGGAGATTTTAGGCTTAGTGGGAGAGTCTGGTTGTGGAAAAAGTACACTTTCGAGAACCATCTTACAATTGATTAGTCCCACATCGGGAAAAGTCGAATTTTTAGGACAGGAATTAACCAGTTTGTCCCGTCAAGAAATCCGTTCTTCCCGTAGACAAATCCAAATGATATTTCAAGATCCTCATGCTTGTTTAAATCCAGCCATGACGGTAGGACAAAGTATAGCAGATCCTTTATTAATTCACAATTTAGCTAATTCTGAAAAAGCGAAAGAACAGGTTTTATGGATGTTGGAAAAAGTGGGATTAACCCCCGCAGAATTATATTATCACCGTTATCCCGCCGATTTATCTGGGGGACAACAACAACGGGTAGCCATAGCCAGAGCTTTAATTACTCGTCCCAAACTGATAATATGTGATGAACCAGTGAGTATGTTAGATGCCAGCGTGCAAACACAAGTTCTTGATTTGATGTTACAACTCAAAGCAGAATTTGATTTAACCTATTTGTTTATTACCCATGATTTGTGGTTAGCAAGATTTTTGTGCGATCGCATTGCGGTTATGAATAGTGGTAAAATAGTGGAAATAGGAGAGACTAAACAAATTTTTGCCCATCCTCAACACCCTTATACCCAAACCCTCCTAGCTGCTGCACCTTTATTAGCAAAAGCTTAACACTTATGAAGCTCATTTCATACCCACTATTTGTCAAATCGCATATATTTATCTATTTGACAAGAAGAGGTTTAAAGAGAGGTTATCCTGTAACCTTTACAACTTTTCCAACACCCTTGAAAATTTTAATTTATCTGTGTTAACCAATTACGAAAACTGCGATGATAAAGACTATAATTGATTCCTGTGGTTGTTGATTCTAAATGCAGAAATTCTCGCCATTTATCTAAAATTACCTTAACATCATATTCATCTACATCTAATCTTGCGGCTATTGTTTCCACAGATATTGATGCTGTTTCTATCAACATAGTTAATACCAAAGCAGCCATTTTCTGTTGTTTATTAGTCATTAAATTCATTTTATCTAAATGCTGTTGATAATAAGTTTGTAAATGATCACTATCAACCTGATGATTACCAGCAGTTAAAATTTCCTTAACATACATAAAATTACTTTCTTCCTCAGTAATTTGTGTTAATAATTGATGATCAATATTGTGAGTATTCAAATAATTTTGCGAATATTTTTGAATATCAAAACGATTTTGTGACGGGTAATTTGACAAATCTAAAGATTCCCAAGGTGTTTCAATTAATAAACCTGATTTATCTTTTACAAATGGACGACGACTGAGAATAAAATACACCTTTTCAGGAAGATAACGAGGTAAATAAAATATATTTGCACCTCTTGTTTGCTGATTCATGTTAATTTTATCACAGGCATCTATAACAATGATCAATCGTTGTTCTAAATTTAGTTTATCGCTGACTTGTTGTAATAAAGAAGACAAAAAACTACTATTTTCCGTAGTAGCATCAGGAAAATTAGATGGTAAGTTTTTAATACCTTGATATTCAGCAATTTCTCGTAATTGAGTACAAATATTAGTCAAAAATTCAGCAGGATGACTTTTACCAGCTAGTTCCACATTGTAATAAAGGACTCCTGGATTTTGGCTAACATAATGAGCAAGGATAGAACTTTTGCCAATACCAGGTTCACCGATTATGGTAAAATAGCCTCGGTGACACTTATGGAGAAAGTTGTCAATAGCAGTGAAGACAAAATCACGACCGACAAAATCACGATTTTTTTCGGTAATTATTTGTCTAAATTCTGGGATATATCTAGGAATATCTGTGATAATTTTCACCTGATTTTAAGTTACTTCCAATCGGAAAAAATGTACCCGTCCTGATTCCTCCTTTGCTATAATAGTAAACCCATCTGGAGAAAATGTACAAGAACTAATAGGACTATCAACAATAAAAGTATTGATTTCCAGACCTTGATCTAAATTCCACAGTTTGAGAGTTTTGTCTCGGGAAGCGGAAATGGCTTTTTTCCCGTCTGGACTAATTGCTAAGGTTGTTACCCAGTCCTTATGACCAATAAAAGTACGGATTTTCTGAAGTTGATCTAAATTCCACAGTTTGAGGGTTTTGTCCCGGGAAGCGGAAATGGCTTTTTCCCCGTCTGGACTAATTGCTAAGGTTGTTACCCAGTCCTTATGACCAATAAAGGTATAGATTTCCTTACCTGTTTGCAAATCCCACAGTTTGAGAGTATGATCATCTGAGCCGGAAATGACATTTTTTCCGTCATGACTCATCACTAATGCTTTGATAGGACGAGTATGACCTTCAAAGCTAAAAATTACCTGATTTGTTTGTAAATCCCAAAGCTTTAGAGTACAATCATCAGCAGCAGAAACGGCTTTTTTGCCATCTGGAGTGAGAATTACTACTCTTACCGAATTATTATGGCCTCTATCTGAAGATTTTTTACTGCTGTCCAAATCCCAAAGCTTTAGAGTATAATCATCGGAGGCGGAAATAGCTCTTTCCCTGTCTGGAGTGATAGCAACCCCTCTAACTTTGTCACTATGACCTCTGAGGGTAAGAATTTCTTTACCTTTGTCTAAATCCCACAACTTCAGATTATGATCATCTGAACCAGAAACAGCAATTTTCCCATCTGGGGTCATGGATATAGCCCCTATAGAGCCTTTGTGACCTGTGAGGGTGCGAATTACTTCACCTGTTTGCAAGTTCCATAATTTTATGGTATGATCTAGTGAACCAGAAATGGCCTTTTTTCCATTAGAGGTAATTGCTATGGCTCTTACCCAGCCTGTGTGACCTTCTAGAGTACGAATTTCTTCACCATTCTGCAAGTTCCACAATTTTAAGTTATTATCACGAGAACCAGAAATAGCTATTTTTCCATTGGGAGTAATTGCTACGGCTCTAACTGCATCTTTGTGGCCTTTCAAAGTGTGAATGCAAGTAGCTTTTTTGTTATCTAAATCTAAATGCCAGAACTTGAGGGTATGATCATCTGAACCAGAAATGGCCATTTTTCCGTCTGGAGTGATTGCTACGGCTGTTACCCAGGAGTCATGACCTTCTAAGGATAACACAGGTTTACCCGTTTCTGCATTCCACAATTTTAAAGTTTTATTACGAGAACCAGAAATGACTGTTTTCCCGTCTGGGGTAATTGCTACGGCTGTTATCCAGTCGTCATTTTCCCAATTATGAATTATCTTACCAGATTGCAAATCCCAGAGTTTCAAACTGTTATCTGAAGCACCAGAAACTGCCTTTTTACCATCTTCAGTGATAGATACTGAATTTACCCACTTTTCATGACCTGTGAAATTAGCCAATAAATTGCCATTTCTGAGACTGGCCGTAATTGGGCGCAACCAAACATTATGACTCTTAGATGCACTTTTTAAGAGATTCTTAATTGGTTGCTGAGGGAAACACTGTAATGTTCCCCATAATTGCGCTGCTAATTGGTTTTTGTCCTGCTTCAAAATATGGCTTGATAACTGAAGCGCACGTCTGACTAATTCCAGATTTGTGATTTCTTCTGGTTTAAGTCTATTGCTATTGTTTAGATCATCAATTAAAGCATAATCCATAATTAAAGATTCTATGCTCAAATCAGGATGTTGAATCTTGAGAAAAATAAAATCAAAATCCATGAGAGTATTATAGTATTGATCTGCATCTGCTATTAATACCCTCGCAGGAAATTCAGATAAATATAACTTGACAAATTCTAAATCTTTCGATTTTAATTTTGAGGCAATTTTACCCATATTATGCCATCTCCCTTAATAGATAATCAGCTATACTTTTTTTAACTTCTTTAAGGATTTTCCGTCCAGGATTTAACTCATCTTTGTCTTTTAAAAAATCCAAAAAGCTGCGGTGATAAATACTATATTGATAGTATTTTTTGTCGTCTTCTAAACTTTCTTTTTTGGTTAAATATTCCACCCAATCATTTAATACTACTCGTACTTCATACTCGTCTTGATCAAGAATTTCCGCAATCAACTTTGGAGAAACAATACCTATATCTACCAAGACATACAATATCTTGACTTTTATTTGATTAGCTTCTTCTTCCATTCCCATTCCTGACCAGTGCACTTGATAATAATCCTGAAGTCCTTCCGGTAATCTTTCTAGTTGCAAATCCCTATATTCACCCTTAGCAATTCCTGGTAAAATATAGCGCAAATACATGAAATTATTTTCACTTTTAGCTGCTACTATATCCACAAAGTGAACTTGATTAATATTGTGATCTTGAATCCATTGTCTCAGATTTTCTCCATATTCTTTATCCTTTTCTATGAATAAAGGAATATATTTTCTGACATCATCATTACTCAACTGAGTATATTGATCATTTCTCAAATCTAACTCATCTCTAGGAGTATCTGGAGATAAACTTAAACGTTTTGTTTCCAGATTATAGGGTCTTCTAGTTAATAAAAAATAGACTCCCTTTGGCAGATTTTGTGGTAGACTTAATAGATTATCACGTCCCTCTTGTTTTACCTCATCTAAAGCATCAATAACAATAATTAATGGGTCGTTGTTTTGAGTTAATTTCTCACTAACTTTTTGAATTAAGGCACTCAAATTATCGTTATCTGCATTTTGTAATGAATAACGATTAATCAATTGTTTACGAATACTGGCTAAAAACTGTTCTGGTGTATTCCGTCCATCTGCAAAAATGTTAAAATAACAAGGAAACCGATAGTCTTTAATCAATTTGGCTGCAATGGCACTTTTTCCCATACCAGCATCTCCAACTATGGTAAAATAACCCCTGTCCTTGTTCCTGAAAAATTCTCGAACTTTCTCAAATACAAACTCACGACCGGAAAATAAGCGAGTTTTTTCGGAAATTGTGGCTTTAAACTCTTTAGGGTAAACATCTAAGTCCCAGTCTGGATAGGGTAAATACTTATCAGATTTTGTGCGTTTAGCCACAGAAACAAAAATTTGACCAAATTGCTCTAATTCTGATGATATGTTAGTATTTGCTTGGATTATACTTTTGTTTAAATCAATATTTTCACTCAGGAAATTGCGAATACTAGTTACAAATTCAAAGGGAGAATTATTACTGTAAGCACGCCAAAAATCATCCTTAACTGTTTTTTGTTGTAACAGCTTCAAGATAGCTTCATGCTTGTAAACGCCATACTCTACAAGAGTATAAGCGTAAACTGTATCAACCTCATCCGGGATTTGTGTAGGATTTAGGTTTAATTTTTGTAGGACTTTGATAACGGTCTCATTTTTCTGAGCTTGTGTAATAATCAGTTGACGAGCTTGGGGCGCGTATTCAATAATCTGGGAGACAACCGCGCTAAATTCTATTATCATAAGTTATGACCGCCGAGAATTCGCTGTTATACTTAGAGGCTGTTTTCAAAGTATTCATCATTGTCTTTTTAGACACCCTCTCAGCATTATTATTGCTGGTTGCCATAAATTATGTCAAGATGCACAGCAAATTTGAGACACCAAATCCCTGAATGATATCAGGGTAAATATTTTTACAAATAGCCAAAGTAATAAATGTCTAAAAATCCCCCTTCCAATTCTTATAAAAATAAAACCTATTCCGCAGATAAATGGCAAGAGAGAATAGGACAAGTAGCATATCGCTTTAATCGTCAATATCAAAATCAGAAATTTGTAGTCCCTGATGAAGTTCAAGAAATGCCAATATATAAAGAATGGAAAAATGGTAGATTAAGTGAAAGAATAGTTTCACCATTTTGGGAAATTGCTCAACCTCAAAAAAACGAACATTGTTTAGATATTGGTTGTGGTGTCAGCTTTTTAATCTATCCTTGGAGAGATTGGCAAGCATTCTTTTATGGGCAAGAAATTAGTAATATCGCAAGAGATGGTCTGAACTCTCGTGGTTCACAATTAAATTCAAAATTATTCAAAGGTGTAGAACTAGGACCATCCCACCATTTAAATTATCCTGAAGATCAATTTGATTTAATAATTGCCACAGGCTTTAGTTGTTATTTTCCCCTAGAATATTGGCAAGCCGTTTTAGTCGAAGTCAAACGAGTATTAAAACCAGGGGGACACTTTGTATTTGATATTCTTAATTCAGAACAGCCTTTAGCAGAAGATTGGGCTGTGTTAGAAACTTATTTGGGTGCAGAGGTGTTTCTCGAAACTGCTACAGAGTGGGAAAAAACCATAAAAGCTGGAGGTGCTAAAATAGCTAAAAGACAATTAGGAGAATTATTCGAGTTGTACAAAGTCCGGTTTTAAGATAAAATTATCGAATAAATGGCCTCTTAACGCTGTATTATTTGGAAAGATTTTATCAAGAATTTTGCCCAAATAGCCGCAATGATGATCCGCCATGCCCTAGAATCTGATTTACCCGCCATTGTCGCCATTTACAACGCTGCTGTTCCTAGCCGCATGGCTACTGCTGATTTAGTACCTGTGTCTGTGGAAAGTCGTTTGGCTTGGTTTCAAGGACGAGTCCCCTCAAAGTTCCCCCTGTGGGTAATGGAAACGGAGGGTGTAATTGCTGGATGGTTGAGTTTTCAATCATTCTACGGTAGACCAGCTTACTATGCCACAGCGGAAATTAGTATTTATATTTCCCCAGATTTTCAAGGACGTGGTTTAGGAAAACAACTTTTAGAAAAAGCCATTCAGGAAAGTCCTAACTTAGGTTTAAAGACTTTAGTGAGTTTTATTTTCGCGCACAATCAACCCAGTTTAAAGTTATTTGCTTGGTTTGGCTTTCAAGCTTGGGGAAATTTACCGAAAATTGCTGATTTAGACGGAGTGGAACGGGATTTAATGATTTTGGGTTTGCGGGTGATGTAGGCATGAATTATGCTCAATTTGTTGATAATCATTAGGTGTATCAATATCAATTGCCCCCAAAGGAAAGGGAATACTAAAAACTTCATTATAGTGGTTTCTAATTAATTTCTTCGCGCCTATATCTTCACTTAAATTTGCTAATTCTGAAAAAAAACTCTGATTAAATAAAACGGGTACACCTAATGTATTTGCATATTCACAAGCAATAATAGGTTTCTTTGTATTATAGTATTTTGAGACTAAATTATTGATAATGTCAGCCGAAAGAAATGGCTGGTCACAAACAGTAATAACTACTGCATTTATATTTTTATAATCAGTGATAATTGATGAAATTCCTCGACGAATTGAAGAACTCATTCCTAAATGCCAATCTGGATTTTCAACTATTTTAATATCAGATTCGCTAATTTGAGAACGGATATTTTCTGCATTTGCTCCCAATACTACTACTATAGGTTTGCACACCGAAGCAACTGCATTTTCAATTGTATGCCTTAGTAAGCTACTTCCTTGATAGGGTAAGAGTTGTTTCGGTCTACCCATGCGAGTTGATGCCCCTGCGGCTAAAATAATTATAGCAATATTTGATTTAGTCATTGTTCAATTTTAATTTCTTGCATCTGATTTCGAGAGTAAATTGGTTCATTGCGATCTTTTAAAAAACCACCATTACGACTTTTAAGTATAGCTTGAATTTCTGTAATTATAGATAATGCTATTGTTTCTGGTGTATCTGCACCAATATCTAAACCCACAGGAGTATATAACTTTTGTAATAGTTCTGGTGTTTGTTCTATTCCTTCAGTTAGTAAATCATTTAATAATCTTGCAGTTCGCTGTTTTGATCCTAAACAACCTAAATATTTCAAATTAGATGGTATTAGCAATTTCAAAATTTCTAAATCATCAAAATAATTATGATTCATGACCACAGCAATAGTATTTTCTTTGATAGATATATGTTGATGAACAATTTCCCGATGAGTTAGAATCACGTTATTAGCCATCATAAAACGTTCTTTGGTTGCTTCAATAGCACGACAATCAATAATAGTAACTTGCCAACCTAAAGCTTTAGCAAACTCTGCAACTGGTACAGCATCACGACCTGCACCAAAAATAATTAGGTGTGGGGGAGGCTGAATGAATTCAATAAAAACATTAACTTCACCTGATAAAAGTTGATATTTATGAAAACTTGAATATTGATTTTTTAATGCCGATTTAACATCTTTAATTAAGGATTGAGTTAAACTAGATTCAGCAATGTTAGTATTTATATTCCCGTCAGAATTGAGAATTAATCGCGCTCCTAACTGGACATTAATATTACCCTCAACACTAAAAATAGTGGCAATAATTCCTGGTTTTTGATTGTTAAAACATTGATGAATAAAAGTTAATGGATTAAGTGAATCATCTTGATAAAGACACTCAATCAAAACATCTACCACACCATTACAACCCAAACCAAATCCCCAAATAATATCTTCATCAGCATTGGTGTCATAAGTAACCAGTTTTGGCTGACCATCTGTGATTAAGCGAGTATGTTGAAATACATCATTTTCCAGACAACCACCACTGATAGTTCCCACCATTTTACCTGTTGACGTGATCAACATTCGCGCTCCCGGTTGACGATAGCTAGAACCTTGAACATTGACAACAGTTGCGAGAAAAACTGGTTCACTATTGTCTTGACTGTCTAAAAATGCTGTAATAATAGAATTTATCTCTTTCATATTTTTGCAGTATCCTCATTTGGGAAACTGGTTTAATAAATTACGTCAACCACCCATCACTTCCCTTCGGGTAAGTGAGGGCTTGTAAAAGCCTAGTTGACCTTCGTAATCACCTCATCCTCAAAACCACAAATCAAACAAAAATCCGGCGTTGCTGAATCGAGGTATGAAATTTCCAAATTGAACCTTTAAAAATCTTACCTTTGCGTCTTTGCGCCTTTGCGTGAGACTAAAATTCATACCCTTAATCAGCAACGCCAAAAATCCTAAAGCTCTCTCTGCGACTCTGCGCCTCTGCGTGAGAAAAAAAGAAATTGATTCCCACACAGAGGCAAAACACACAGCTAAATCAACTTATCCGGCGTAATTGGTAACTCACGAATCCGTTTACCCGTAGCATGATAAACAGCATTAGCGATCGCTGGTGAAACACCCGTAATGCCAATTTCACCCACACCACGCACCCCAGCAGAATTAAAATTCAGATCAGGTTCACCCACAAAAGAAACTTCAATGCGGGGAATATCTGCATGAGTTGGGTAATGATAGGTAGCCAAATCATAAACCACCGGATAACCGATATTCGGATCAAACTGGCAATCCTCCATTAAAGCGTGACCAATCCCCATAATTACAGCCCCCCGCACTTGAGAAGCGGCAGTTTTAGCATTCATCACCTTGCCAATATTCATCACAGACACCCACCGCGTCACCTGTAAGCGGCCGATTTCTTCATCTAGGCTGATTTCGCAAAAATGTGCGCCCCAGGACTGGAAAGCCCATTTTTTACCTTCCTCACCTGGTGCAGAAGAACCCGTCGCTTCAAAAGCAGCCCGTTGGGACTGACGCAGACTTGTAAACGCCTCTTGGGCAGTTTTCGCTTGGGCAGTTTTCAGCACCTCCTCACAGGCCGTCATCACTGCTGGTATAAGACTTGCCGTCATTTGCGAACCACCAGCCATACCACCGTTAGGGAATAAAGAATCACCCAATTCCACCCGCACCTTTTCCACTGGTAGCCCTAAAGCATTGGCCGCCGTACTGGCAACAATGGTATAAGCACCCGTACCCATATCATTACCACTGGTGAGAACATGAACAGTACCATCTGCTAATAACCTGACTTTTACCGAAGCTGAACTTCTTAAACCGGGAAAAGTGGAAGCAGCCATACCCCAACCGATGAGTTTACCGTCGCGGGTTAGGGAACGGGGTTTTTGAGTTCGATTTTCCCAACCAAATTGTTTTGCACCCACCTGCAAGCATTCGGCAAAATGTTTTGCAGAGAAAGGTAAACCCCGGCTTTGATGTTCTTTTGTTTCGTTCTTTAACCGTAATTCTACGGGGTCTATGCCCAATTCCCAGGCTAATTCATCCATTGCGGACTCTAAAGCATACAAACCGGGATTTTCCCCAGGCGCTCGCATAAAGGTAGGTGTACCAATATTCATGACTCCTATTTGTTGCAAAGTTCGCAAATTCGGAGTAGCATACATTGCCGGGGTAATACCTGTACAGGGTTCAGCAAAAACATCTACAGGGGAAGTATAAGATTTTGCTGTATGTTCAATTCCCTGCAAACTACCATCAGTTTTAGCAGCTAAACTAATAGTTTGCTCAGTTTGCGAACGGTGTCCCGCATTTGCTGTCATTTGTCGCCGACTGAGAACCACTTTCACCGGACGCTGAAGTTTTCGCGCTGCTGCTGCACAGAGAATAGCGTGTGGCCAGGGAAAGGCTTTAGAACCAAATCCTCCGCCTAAAAATGGCGTAATAATTCTTACCTGTTCTGGAGCAAGTCCAAATAATTCTGAATATGTGCGTTGGCTACCCCCTACCCACTGAGTCGGTTCATAGACTGTCAGGGAGTTGGAATTTTGCCACTGGGCGATAATGGCATGAGGTTCCATGGGTGCGTGGAGTTCCGTCGCTGTTTTGTAGGTAGCGGTAATTTTCGCTGCTGCACCTGCCATTGCATCCGTTGAATTACCAGTAGCAAAACTACCCTTGGCAAATTTCAAGTCTTCCCCAAACATGGAGGGAGCATTTTTTAAGGTAACTTTTTGGGGATCTAAAATTGGTTTTTGGCTAGTATATTCAACTTTAACTAAATGTGCTGCTGCCTTTGCTTGTTCAAAGGTTTCTGCTACTACTAAACCGATAATTTGCCCGGCATAATGAATTGTGTCATCTGCTAAAGGTAGTCGCGCTTCGTAAATTTTGGAGTTAATGAAATTATTACTGGGCTTAGAAATTTTGGGGGCATTTTTATGGGTGAAAATGGCAATTACACCGGGATATTTTGCTGCTGTTTGGGTGTTGACACTTTTTATTTTTCCACTGGCAATACTAGCAGTTATTAAATAACCATGAACTAAATTTGGTATTTGATGTTCGGCGGCATAGGTGGCTGTACCTGTTACTTTTGCCTGTCCATCTTTACGGTTAATATTGGTTGTAGTTATTTTATTCATGCTATACCTCCTCCTTGAGCCGAAACCGTGAGAGCGCGACGAATTGCCCGTTTTGTTAGTTCAATTTTATAACCGTTATGAGCTAAAGGTTTTGCTCCCTGTAAAGCGATATTTGCCGCTTGGGTAAATGTGGAAATATCTGCCGTTTTACCAATTAAAAACTTTTCTGCTTCTACTGCTTGCCAAGGTTTATGGGCAACGCCACCCATTGCTAAACGAGCATCTTTGATTTTTTCCCCAGCAATTTCTAAAGCAGCCGCTACAGATATTAAAGCAAAAGAATAGGAAGTGCGATCGCGCAGTTTTAAATAAACTCCTGATTTCGCAAAAGCTAAAGGTGGTAAAATCACAGAAATAATTAATTCTCCTGGCTGTAAATTACTATCTTTTTCTGGTGTATTTCCTGGCAAGCGATGGAAATCTCCAAAGGGAATTTGTCTTTTACCTTGAGGTCCTTCGACTTCTACCACCGCATCTAAAGCCGCCAATGCCACACACATATCAGAAGGATGAACTGCGACACATTGATCACTTGCAGCGAGTATTGCGTGCATTCGATTTATCCCCGTTGCTGCTGGGCATCCAGTTCCTGGCTCACGTTTATTACAAGCAAAAGCAGTATCGTAATAATAAGGGCAACGAGTTTTTTGTAAGAGATTACCACCGACTGTGGCCATATTGCGAATTTGTTGAGATGCACCAGACAGAATTGCCCTAGTTAACATCGGGTAATCACGGCGAATATCAGTATGATCAGCTACAGCCGTATTTGTCACCAACGCCCCCAACCGCAGACTACCATTAGCCATTTTTTCGATCTTCTGCATTTGTAGGCGGGAGATGTCAATTAGTTGTGATGGCTCGTCCACAAAGGCTTTGAGACGATCAACTAAATTTGTACCGCCACCAATAAACATAGCATTTTGGTCAGCAACGGCTCGGTTGACGGCATCTTTTACCGTGGTAGCGCGAATATAAATGAAGTTATTCATTATACTGATACTCCCTGGCATTCACTGGTAATGATATTTGCCATTGGCGAAGGAGGTTTTTGGCCAATTGCTTGTTGAACTGCGGCGACAATTCCGTTATAAGCACTGCACCGACAAAGATTCCCACTTAATCGTTCTTTAATTTCCGCTGTCGAGAGTTGAGCTAATTGGGGAGGAGCTTGTAAATCGGAGGTGACTGCACTAGCACAACCGCGTTTAACTTCCTCCAGTAGTGCCACAGAGGCGCAAATTTGCCCTGGTGTACAGTAACCACACTGAAAGCCATCGTTGTCAATAAAGGCTATTTGCATGGGGTGGAGAGTATCCCCGCTGGCTAGTCCTTCAATGGTGACAATTTTTTTGCCTTCCTGCATGACTGCCAAAGAAAGACAAGAATATACTCGTTCACCATCAATCAGCACAGTACACGCGCCGCACTGTCCATGATCACAGCCTTTTTTACTACCAACTAATCCTAAACGTTCCCGCAGGGCATCCAGGAGGGTCACACGCGGCTCAATAATGAGGGGGCGTTGCTCACCATTAACATTGAGTGTTATATTCATCTCGCCGTTGCCTCCTAGAGTAGTTTCTTTGGCTGCACTTTCTTGAGTCAGCAATGCAGGAACAGTAATAGCCGCCCCGGCTGCGGTGAATGCTTGTCCGAGAAACCCACGTCGGGATGTTTTCCCTGGTTTCTGGTTAGATTGTTCCATAATTGGGAATTGATAACAATATTACTGATGATATAGCAGGAGTCATGATGTAGGAGCGCAGAGTCAAAAGAGATCGCACTCAAGGGGGAAATTTTACTTCAAGTTTATGGAATGAATTAATACTGTCACTTCCACAAACATCCTCTAAAAGGTAGAGAATCTCAAAATCTAAACAGTTCCACCCATACCTTCGATAAATGTATCAATAAATAACTGGATTTTTTCGGAAACGCGCTCAATAGTTTTTTTCATGGTTCTCAACAAATCGAGAATATACGCCACATTAATCTCATCTCGATGAATTAATTCTAGTTGGGCTTCGGTTTGGGTGGTCATGGTTGATATTTTTTACACACAAGACTATTTTAATATAAAGAGTTATGATATTTATATGGAAGTAAAGCATCATTTTCTTATAATTGATGTAAATATTCTTAATTTATGACTAAAAAAGTAAAAGAAGTAATTAAATTACTAGAAAATGATGGATGGGTACATATACGAACTACGGGTAGTCATAGACATTTTCGGCATCCAAATAAGCAAGGGACTGTAACTGTTCCAGGAAAATTGTCTGATGATCTTAAGTTAGGTACGCTTAATAGCATTTTTAAACAAGCTGGTCTAAATGGAGATAATTAATTATGATCGCTCTAACTCCGAAAACTATAAATTATATTGTGATAGTCGAAAAAGCTGATAACAATTTTTCGGCTTATGTCCCTGATTTATTAGGATGTGTAACTACTGGTGAATCAATTGCAGAAATTGAAAAAAATATGAAAGAAGCTATTATTGGGCATTTAAAAGTAATGCGAGAATATGGTGATCCTATTCCTGAATCATCCTCTATCTATGAACTTGATAGTCCTGCAAGTATTATTCTGCAAGTAAGTATTCCTATAGGTTTTTAATCTTGACTCTGGCATATTTCATGCTTTGCAGTTGGGTAATTAAGTCTGCTTCTAGTTGGGCTTCGGTTTGGGTGGTCATGGTTGATATTTTTTAAGTATGAGAGACTATTTTAATATAGCAATCCTATTTGAGTTTTTTAATCATCTGTTGGCTTCCACACCCGCACAAACTCCTGAATGATATAAAACAGCATCCTCAAAATCAGAAAAATCTGAATTTATCGCTGCTTTCAATATAACATCATTAACTTCTGCGATCGCAAATAAATTAAGCAATTGATTAATAGAAACCTTGGCTGACTGCTTTCCTATTGATTTAGCTAACAAATAATCAATCGTAGTTATCGTTGTCGCACAAAGCGCACAAAGATAACCCTGAATGACTTGCTGCTCAACGGCATTAAATAAATTAATAGATAAACTGGCAAAAGGTTCACGCTCTAGTAAAACATCAAGAACAATGTTTGTATCAAGTACAATTTTCAAAGATACTTCTCCTCTAAATGTTTTTTATAGTCCGCTACATCAACATGAGAACCTTTCAATATACCAACTAGCGAACTGCTTGCAGCAGCGCTTCGCTATCGCGTAATTGGCAAAATTTCATCATTGCTAGTTTCTGGTAACAATTCTCTCTGTTTAACTAATAAATCATGGGTGGCTCGTTTTCTTTGCTCCTCTAACAAGATTTTTTCCACAGCTTTCTGTACTAATAGCTGCATATCAGGCATTTCCAAAAGTTGTTTACCCAACTCATCAGGTAACTCAATTTTAACTTGCATAAAATCCTCCCTTAAAACGGCGGTTTAATCCCTAACTCATCACAGAATAATTTAATTTTAGCATCCGTGACTTGTGATGAACTCGGAAAGCATTAATTGAATCCTAAGTAAGCGCAATTGCAATACTTCTCGTGCTAGTAGTTGTTTTGAGCGTCTAGGGGGATATTTGACTATCCCTTTTAAGTTAAATCTTAGAGAATCTGCGTGTCTTCAGACCGCAGAGTGTCAAGAAAACCGGAGATTTGTAGGGGTAAAGCAAGAGCTTCATTGGTGTCAACTTAACGTAAAACATCTATCCCGCAAAGAACTCAACTCGTCTCATTCCCCTGCTCTGACTGGGAATGAATTCTAGAAGGCTCTGCCTTCAATGATATTAGAGGCAGAGCCTCATCAACTGCATTCCTAGTCAGAGACTAGGAACGAGATGTGGTAGGGATTTGAGCTTAAATTGACACCTATGAAGCTCTTGCTTTACCCCTACCCATAAAATCAAGTAATTAAGCCGTGTTGAGTATAAGTTATGAGGTATTCAAAGGGTTAAGTTCCTTTTGAGACCACGATAATGTTACCACTACCAACAATCTAATTGAGATTTTTGTGAGCGATCGCTCATTTACCTGTCAAAATAAATTTGATTGACATAAAAGTCTTTTCGTTAGGGTTAGGAGTCAAGTTACAGTAATCATCACACCTGCACTTTCATTCCCTAATCTATCCACAGCACAGACTGCATAAGTTCCCGGTGGAACTGTCGCAAAGGTAGTACCAGCGGATAAAATGCGTTGAATTATCCAATTATTGCTATTTTGCGAATATAGAGTCCAAGAACGCACAGGTTGATTATCTCCTGCTTCCCAATTTAATTTTCCATCCATAAACTTGAGGTTTTTGGGAGGTGGTGGCGTGATGGAACTTTGCCATGACATAGTGGGAACTAAGGCAGGTGTGGGATAATCGGTTCTAAATTGGTCAGCAATGCCTTGACGATTTTCTTGAATGCCAGTCATGCTGAAAAAGATATTACCCAAAGATAAACTACCTGCTAAATTCCGAGAAATCTGAATCTGCTTGGCAATTTCGCTGTTTTTCCATTCCTTACCATCTAGTTGTCCGAGATTGTTACCTGCATAGACATGACGCTGTTTGGTATTAATTTCTGTCCACCATTTCAGCAAAGTTTGATAACCTTGTTTGGTTTGGTCAGTCCGCCAGTAAAGTTGAGGAGCAATATAATCTATCCAGCCTTGTTGTAACCATTTTTTAGAATCTGCATAGAGAACATTATAGGCATCTAACCCGACAATTCCCGCAGGTTCTCCAGAACGATAAATACCAAAAGGACTAATTCCAAATTTCACATGAGGTTTGGTGGCTTTGATTCCTTGGGAAAGTCGCAATACCATTTGATTGACGTTTTCCCGTCGCCAATCTTCTAAACTCAGTTTACCGCCACTGGCTTTATAAGCTCCGTAGGTTTTATCATCGGGAAAAGGTTTACCAGATATGGGGTAGGGGTAAAAATAATCATCTAAATGAATCGCATCTAAATCATAACGGCGGACAACATCAATAATGACGTTGTATGCTCTGTCTTGAACGATTTTTGCACCGGGGTCCATCCATAGTTGACTACCCCATTGATAAACAACTTCGGGATTTGTCACGGCAATGTGGGGACGAACGTTAGGAACTTGACTGTTAGCTCTAGCGCGGTAAGGGTTAAACCAGGCGTGTAATTCAATATTGCGTTGATGACATTGGGCGATCGCAAATTCCAAAGGATCATAAAATGGTGATGGTGCTTTTCCCTGCGTTCCCGTTATCCAAGCACTCCAAGGTTCTAACTCAGAAGCATATACAGCATCACCTTCCGGTCTGACTTGCAAAACTAAAGCGTTGAAATTCAAAGCTTGTAACTGTTTAATAATCGCCACCAATTCCGCTTTTTGCTGTTCCACAGACAGTCCTGGCTTAGAAGGCCAATCACTATTCCACACAGTCGCAACCCAAGCACCTCGAAATTCTCGCCGATGATTTACTTTAACAGTATTGGAGGTTGTCGGTTTAGGTATGGTTGGGGGAACAACAATATAATCAGAAGGAATTTTTTCCGCTTTTCCCAAATACACTAAAGCCTGATAAACCATCACTGCCACATCTGCACGAGTAGCGGCTGTTTTATAATTTAGTATTTTGACGTTGGGATAATTCACCACCCAACTAGCACGGGTCGCCAAACCTATTTGATTAATTCCATAGTAAGGAATTAAAGATCCATCTTGATAAATTTCTGCCAGTTTACTCACTAAATCCAGGTCAACTTGACCAGCAATTCCCAAACCATTGACCATTGCGACTAAAGCATCACCCTTAGCAATACTTTCATCTACCCCAAACAGCTTGTTCGGATAACCCGTCAAAAATCCAGTTTCATAAACTTTCTTAATCGCGTTTATTGCCCAATGGGTCTGGGGAACATCTCCAAAAGGGATATATGCACGTTTAACTGGTTGGGAAAAAACTGAAGCGATAATGGCAGCAAATTCAGCGCGAGTTACAGTGTTATTGGGGCGACAAGTTCCATCAGGATAACCGCTGATAATTCGCCGTGCTGCTAAAGCTTCTATAAATGGTCGGGACCAATGATTTTGAATATCGGAGAATGTTATGGGAGTAGATACCATATTTAAGGAGATAGTTACATCTTCTGTTAATCTAGCAATTTTTAAGTCATAGCTGCTAATTTTCTAGCAATGCAGTCAGACATATAAGTTTTTTAAATCTCTCTTCTGCAAAAAAATCACATTTCTATGTTTGTTGAGAATATGCTCGGTTAATTCTCAAGATTATTGAGAATGAAATCAATAAGCTAACGATTTTACTAGGGTATTGACATCTGGAAATTTTATGCTATTGTCAAGATATAGAATCTGGAAGTTTTCATATCTAAAAATTAGCGTTGCGGAAGGAAAGAATTTTTTGCACGCAGAGACGCAGAGGCGCAAAGAGTATAAAGTTTTATTTTCTGAATTTTATTGACTATGTTTTGTGATATAGTAATCACGACTTGACAAGTAATACCAGTTAACGTCAGTAACCCAGCCTTAAAGGGACTGGGCTTGCAAGAGTAATCAAGCAAGCCGTACTGACCAGACCACCCTGAGTTTACTCTCATGGTAGCCGTTATTTGAGTCACGACACCCTGGAATGCGAAGCCAGTTCCCTGCTCTGTCGCTTGTGATTAAACAGTTCTAAGGTCACTGGAACAGTGTTGCAAGCTTAACAAGCTCTTATAACAGGTCGAGGCTAACATTACCCCAGAAATGGGAGTTGGTTTCCAGATTCCAATCAAAAATCTGGTTTCAATTTTAATATCCACAGCGGTTAAAACCGCTCGTGTCGTTTCCCTCTCAGGGAGCCAAGCCACGCTCGTTTCCCACTTACCGGGTATTCTTATGAATAATCGTCAGTTGCTAGAAGTTAGCGAGTATGTATGTTTGGGGTTATCAGTATTAGGAACAATAGTAGCGACAGCGACGCAACAGGTGGTTTATGCGGTTATTCCCCTGAGTTTAAGTGTAGCTTTAAATTTAGTTAATCGTCCTAAGTTTAATTATTCCCAATCACAAATTGAGCAATTACAAACAAGTTTGCAAAATATCCCTGAAGAATTTTACCAAGTTGAAAAAACCATGAATACCTCTAATCAACGTTTAGAACAAATCGAAGATTGGAGACAACAACTCAGCCAAATTATTGACCAAACTATTGAAAGTGCTATTAATGAACGTTTGGGAAAACTTGAAGTTTACAAACAGGAAATTAGTCAAGTTATTGACCAGGAAGTTCAAATATCAATGCAAATTGTCAATAATCGGTTACAGCAATTAGATATTTCTCTAGAAAGTTTAAATTCTACTGTTGATAAAGATGAATATTTGAGAAATATTGCAGAATTGAAAACTGAATTATCACAAATTAATCAACAGCTACAAGTCTTTAATTCTCGATTTGCAGAAATTGAAACTTCTATCAAAAATGGCAATGAAAGCAATCAACAGCAATTAGCAGAATTACGTGACAGTCAAGAAAATCAAAGTCAGGAATTTACTCAGATTCATCAACAAATCGAAGTTGTTAATTCTCGATTTGCAGAAATTGATAATTCAACCCAGAAATTGCATCAGACAATTTTAGAACAAAACCAATCAATAGGTGAGATTAAAGAAACTCAAAAAAGTGAAATTTCCAAAAATAATGACATCCTTGATTCTATTAACCAACGGTTGACAGATGGATTAACAGAATTAGATAGTTTATTCACAGCTTTGGTACAACCGTTACAGGTTGAAAATAAATCAAATTCGCAAACAAATTCAATACCGGAAACAGCAAGTCAAGAAAGAGAAGGAATTCCCACAATTAATAACTTAAATCCTATTAGCAATTCTATTAACAAATCGTTGAAAATATTAGATGTATTAACGGAATTAAATACTTGGTTTAACCCGTCACAGTTAGCAAATGAATCAAGTATAAAAGAATCAGATAATTATCAAGAAACACTAGAAGTAATTCCTACCACATCTTCATCAAATGACAATACCGAAAAATTAGTATTTATTGGTACTCTTAAAGGACATAAAAATAAAGTTCTCTCTGTCGCTTTTAGTCCAGATGGGAGATTTTTAGCAAGTGGTAGTGATGATACAATAATTAAATTGTGGGATTTAGCAACTCAGCAACATCGCACCTTTGAAGGACATGGGGAATATTCTTGGTCTAGAGGGATTAATTCTCTAGCTTTTAGTCCAGATGGTAAATTTTTAGTAAGTGGCAGTGATGATACAATAATTAAATTATGGGATGTAAATCTAGGAATAGAAGTTTTCACTTTTACAGGACATGAAGAAAGAGTTAATGCTGTCTCATTTAGTCCCTTGGGAAAAATTTTAGCAAGTGGGAGTAAGGACAAAACAGTTAAAATGTGGTCATTAGAAACAGGAAAAGAAATTTACTCTTTCAAAAGTCATACCGATGATGTTTTATCTGTAACTTTTAGTCCCGACGGTAAACTATTAGCTAGTAGTGCAGGTGGTAATGATAAAACTATCAAGATTTTACAATTAGCTGAAAATAAAGTGAAAACATTAACAGGACATTCTGATTGGTTTGGAGGGATTACTTCTCTAGCATTTAGTCCCGACGGAAAAACTTTAATTAGTGGTAGTCAAGACAAAACTATTAAACTTTGGAATCTAGAAACTAGTCAAGAAATTAAAACCTTATCAGGACATTCTGATCATATTTGTTCCGTTGCATATAGTCCCAATGGACAAAATTTTGCGAGCGCTAGTAAAGATAAAACAGTGAAATTATGGTCAGTCGCTAGTGGAGAAGAAATTTCTAGTGTCAAATGTACTGATTCTGTAATTTACTCAATTGCTTTCAGTCCAGATGGTAAAATATTAGCTGCTGGAAGTGGAGATACAACCATTACTCTGTTTCCCATAGCATAAATTTGATTCTACAGGTAGGGTAAAGCCTGAGCTAAACCCTTACACCTCTAGGTTTTGAGCGTTGCTAATAGCCATATTGAAGTAGAAAAAAGGAAAATTAAAAATCTTCACCTTTGCGCCTTTGCGCCTTTGCGTGAGACTAATTCATACATTCATTCACCAACGCCATAATCAATAAAACCGGGGAAATCTGCAATAGTAAGGATTATTTAAATGCTGCTATATTTAAGAATTGAAAATTTTGCCTTAATTGATCATCTGGAATTAGATTTTGGTGTAGGTTTAAATGTATTAACAGGGGAAACCGGCGCAGGAAAATCAATCATATTAGATGCCATTGATGCCGTTTTGGGTGGTAAAGTCTCTAGTCGGGTGATTAGAACTGGCACAAATCGCGCTATCGTGGAGGCGACTTTTAGCGTTACTCCGCCCCTAGCAGCTTGGTTGAGTGAACAAGAAATTGATTTAACCGATGATCATGCTGTGATTATTAGTCGGGAAATTGCCACCACTACTAGTAATATCCGCAGTAGATCAAGAGTAAATGGAGTGCTGGTAAATCGCCCCTTAATGGCAGGATTACGAGACAGTTTAGTAGAAATTACAGCACAAGGACAAACGGTACAGGTGGGACAATCTGCCCAAGTTCGAGATTGGTTAGATTTATATGGTGGTGATGCTTTATTGCAAAAACGCCAAAATGTTGCCGCTGCTTTTATTCTATATCAACAAGCCCGACAAGCACTGGAAAAACGCCGGACATCAGAACGGGAACGGCTGCAACAATTGGATTTACTCACCTATCAAGTGCAAGAATTGGGTGCGGCTAATCTTGATGATGCCCAGGAAATGGAACAATTAAATCAAGAACGGGACCGCCTGAATCATGTTGTGGATTTACAACAAATGAGTTACAAAGTTTATCAGGCTTTGTATCAAGATGATCAGGAAACTCGCACTGCTGCTGATTTATTAGCCGATGGAGAGATGACATTAACTCACATGGTGGAGTATGATCCTCAATTACAATCTCTCTTGGAATTGGTGCGAGATGCAGTGGCAGCGGTAATGGAAGTGGGGAGACAAATTAGTATTTATGGAGAAGGGTTAGAAGCAGATCCGCAACGGTTGGAAGAGGTGGATGAACGGATACGGGAATTAAAACAAATTTGTCGCAAATATGGACCTACTTTAACGGAAGCGATCGCTTATTATGAACGTATTCAAACTGAATTAGCTGAATTAAATAATAGCGAACAATCTATCGAAACTTTAGAACAACAAGAACAATTATCTTTACAAGCACTCCAGCAAGTTAGCCACCAATTAAGCCAATTACGTCAGCAAACTGCGGCTAATTTAGAATCTCGGTTATTAGCCCAACTCAAGCCGTTAGCAATGGATAAGGTGAAATTTCAAGTAGAAATCGTCCCCATTACCCCCGCAGCTACGGGTGCAGATAAAATTACTTTTATGTTTAGTCCTAACCCCGGTGAACCTATCCAACCATTAACAGAAATTGCTTCTGGTGGAGAAATGAGCCGTTTTTTACTAGCTTTAAAAGCTTGTTTTAATCAAGGAAATGAAGTAGGAACAATGATATTTGATGAAATTGATGTGGGGGTTTCTGGTAGAGTTGCCCAAGCCATAGCGGAAAAATTGCACCAACTTAGTCAAGGACATCAAGTATTATGTGTAACTCATCAGCCTCTAGTTGCAGCAATGGCAGATCGTCATTTTCGCGTTGATAAATTAGTAATTAATAAAGCCAGAAATAGTAATGATGAACAGCGGACTGTTGTGAGAGTAACAAGTTTGGATAATTTAACTACCCGACGGGAAGAATTAGCACAGTTAGCCGGTGGTAAATCAGCAAATGAAGCAATTTCTTTTGCTGAATCTTTATTATTACAAGCTGCTAATCATCGAGAAAAGAGAAAATAGATGGTGAAATTGTCAGAAGTGGCTAACGCCACGCTTCGCTATCAGGATGTCCAGGATTTAATAAAGTCATCCTCTCAATTATTCTATTATCTATCAGACAAGTGGTAGCATTTGAAAAACTACAATTTCTAAATCGGGAAAATCTAAAGGAGATATTTTTTGCTGTTCTGTGATAATTGCTTGATTTTGATAACCTTCTGTTGTGGGATTTCTAAATACAATTAATTCGCGTTTCACTACATCTAACACCCAATAATCCTTAATTCCTGCTTGAGAATAAGCTTTAGCTTTGATTTCTGTATCTAGTTTTAAACTACTATCTGCAACTTCGATAATTAAATAAACTTCTGCTGGGGTAGGATGATGATCTGCATAGTCTAGGGGATCTATTTTCACCACAGCAATATCTGGTTCTGGTTCAGATCGTTCATTTAATTTTACAGGGTCTTGAATAGCTATGCAAGCTTTATGACCAATTCTGTTTTCCAACAACTTATATGTTCTACCCACTGCTGAACGGTGGGCTGTTCCTTTAGCAACCATCCAGATTATTTTCCCCTCTAATAATTCTACCCGTTCACTTGGTTCAAATATTCCTGCTTCAGCCATTCTGTGGTATTCATCAACAGTCCACAGCCGCAATTGTAAGGGTGATTCTGTGGTTTGCATAGTTAATTAAGGTGAATATTTATTTTCTATTACAATACCTTGTCCAAATTAGAAAAAGCCTTGATTTGTAGCGACTGTCTTGATTGTCAAGCGATCGTTAAGGAAAAATTTAAAGTCTAGGAAAAAAGTCAGAAAATAGAGGAGAAAAACAGAACAGAACAAAACAGGTAAATTATAGATTGCCATAAATTACCAAACTAGATTGGAGGTATAAAAACGACAGTAGAACTTTATGCAGAAATTGGTTGTGAGTCTTGAGAAATAGACCAAGGAAGATGATCTCGAATCATCGCATTTAAAATAACTAACATTTTATGAACGCAAGCAGTAATGGCCAATTTTTTGGGTTTACCACGTTCAACCAAGCGCTCATAAAAAGTTTTGATAACAGGATTATGACGCATGGCAACAACAGCACCCATATAAAGAATGGCACGAACATGGGCGCGACCACCATTAATCATGCGCTTACCTTTGTGCTGACCACTATCATGATTAATTGGTGCAACACCAACTAAGCGAGAGATTTGTTTGGCAGTTAATTGACCTAATTCTGGTAAGTCAGAAACTAAAGTGGTAGAAATTACTTGACCAATGCCAGGAGTAGTTTTGAGTAGATTGACTTTATCAATCCATTGTTGATTATTTTGGGTCAACGTCTCAATTTCTTGATTGAGTTGTTGAAGATGTTGCTCAAGATAATCAATATGGGATTCAATATCTGTCAAAGCTTTACCACGAGCGCGGTCACGGCGATTCTTTTCCGCTGTAGACATTTCTACTAATTGTCTTCGGCGACTAATTAATTCGCCTAATTGACGTGACATTTCACAATCAAAATGCTAACACCTCCGGTTTCATTGCTTCACCGAAATGCGCCAAAATCTGTGCATCAATGGCATCGGTTTTGGCTAACTTACCTGTAGCTTTAGCAAAGTCTCTTCCCTGACGAGGATTGATTAATGCTACTGGTAAAAGAGCCGCTTGCAATTGAATGATTAATTCTGTTTCTAGTCCTCCTGTTGCTTCCAGTACGATTAGGTTTAAATCGTTAGATTGAAGTTGCTTAACTAGATTAGCTATTTCTGTTTCAGTATTAGCAAATTGAAATGCTTTACCCATTGGACGGATATAAACATCAAGTGTTGCTTTACTTACGTCAATGCCTACCCATTGGGAGATATAATCCATTTTTAACTCTCCAATTTCAATTACTTCTTTTTAATTTGTTTTGTTTTTATTCATCCCCTTGATTTCACTCATCCTTGCACGATACGGGCTATATTATCTATGTCTTTGTTCATAGTTTTTACCCCAGGCGACTGTTCGAGTTCTGTCATGGAGATTGTTGTGGTGATCCTTGCTACAAAGCGGTCTTTTCTGACCCAGGTTGGGACGGTCTACCACTTCTTCTAACATACCTCTAAGATACAAGGTTGGGTTGAAGCATGAAACCCAACAAATGCGTTGGGTTGCGCTGTCGCTTAACCCAACAAAGCAGGAAATGGACAAGGTATTGCTATTATAGAATTATTTGTCTGAATCAGGATGTCCAGGATTTAAGGATTTACAGGATTTTTGTCTGAATCAGGATATCCAGGATTTCAGGATTTTCAGGATTTTTTATGAGATAATACAAATAAAGACACTGTGAACATACAATGGCTACTCAATTAATGGTTCAACCTTCGTCTTTAATATCTTCTGGTATGAAGATGAGTGAATTTGGTAATATTTATCTATTTAAATTTACCGAAGAACTACAGATACGTTTTGAAGAACTATTAGCAAAGAAAAAATCTGATAAACTGACTTCTGAAGAGGAAGCGGAATATGTAGGTATCTCGGAGTTACAGCGAATATTTACCTTAATTAATGCTCAACTAGCGGCTAAAAGTAAATGGTGTCCGAACCAACTCGACGACTTATAAGAAAACGAGCTAAATTTCTCTGTGAATATTGTCACTCTCCAGAATATCTGAGTCCTGATCGTTTTACTATTGATCATATTATGCCGCAGTCTTTGGGGGGTTCAGACGAACTGGATAATTTAGCTTTGGCTTGTCATCGCTGTAATGAGCGTCATTATAATTTTATAGTAGCTACTGATCCTAAAACTCAAGAGAAAGTTGCTTTATTTAACCCTCGTCAGCAAGAATGGTCAGAGCATTTTATCTGGACAAAAGATGGTATAAAAATTGTAGGTACAACGCCTACAGGAAGAGCTACTAGCGATCGCTTTGACTTCAATGATAAACGACGTGATGAGCCTTCTATTCAAGTTGCTCGGCGTTTTTGGGTAGAAGCGGGTTGGCATCCACCACTATCAGATCCACGTGAAGAATAAAAATCAATTTCCTTGGATGTTGACTCCGACAGAACAGGAAAGACGACAGAAGGAAAGGTTGATAGAACAGTTAAAAGTGCTTGCTGTGGAGACTGATTTAGAGTAATCCTTTCATTACTGTTTAAAAGTAAGTCCTTTCATCAAAATTAGAATCAGTAAGTATACTCTCTGCTTTAGTTCTAGAGAATGCATTAAATTAAGTAAAAATACTATTATCCTATAATGCTTAAACTGTTAAATTTTATATATGTCGTTTGCTACTTATAAAGTATAAATGAGCAACAACTCAGCCAATAAGCTAAATCAGCTATATAGTGAGATGTTTATCCTGCTACAAAAAGAGGAAAAACTCCGTAAGCAGACAGCAGAAGTTTTAGCTAAGGCTAAAGCTACTATAGACCCCCGCCGTGAATTTAACAACTGGCTTAAATCTTCCGAGGGTCAATCTTGGAAGAAGAAGCAATTTGATTATCAAGAATGTAAATGCGCTTACTGTGGTGAATTACTTAGATTTGCAGATACAGTTGTACATCATGTACTTCCTTTGAAGGAATTTGGCAATGCTGCAAATAAACCTGAAAATTTCAAATTACTTCATCCCAGTTGTAATCTTACTATCGGAACTAAAATAGTTGAATTTTAACATATGTCAGGAGTAATTATTTATGGCTAGTAAGGAACAACTTATCAAGGAAGTAGCCCAAGAAATCAAATGGACTCAAGCAGATGTAAAGAGAGCATTAGATGAGTATGGTGATGTTCATACAAAAGAGGATATTTTAGCTTGTTGTCTGCGTTTTGCCGGACCAGAACTCAAAAAACGAAATTATCAAATAGGCTCTCTTAAAAAAGTAAGTAAGAATGATCAAGAAATTATTAAACAGCTAACTGAACAGCTTATAAACACTCAAAACTTCTTCCAAAATCAAATGGTTCCTACTTTAAAAGCTACAATTACAGCACAAGCAGAAAGGATAGAAGAACTTCTTAAACAAATGCCTTGGGCTAGTTGAGGATAAAGGCTATGATCAATGAATTACCGATGTTAACAAAACTACATCTAAAATCTTTTGAACTTTCTGACTATTTAGTTCAACAGATTTTTAGAGGTTTAGAAGTGATGCAAACAATCAGTGGATTTAAAGAATATTCTGTTGCTGATGTCAGAGACTCCGTTGAAGCTAAATTATCAAATCCTAAAACTAAACCAGAGTCTCGTCAAAAACTACAGAAAGTTCTAGACTGGATTAATGGAGACTCAAACGTTATTAAGGTAGATTTTCTGAAAAATTTACCTCCGGCAAAGAGACTGGAAGTATTGAGCGAAAGAATTGATGAGTTAGAGAAAAAGGAAGAATTGTTATCTCTGAAAACTGACAAGTTAATCACCAAAGCTAACAAGGCTCTGAAAAAGTAGATAGATGATCATTCAGTTTCATACATGATTACCCTTAACCAAATTTAACTGATGATCTATCTATTTAGTTAATGATAGTCGTGGGTTGGGTTGAACGAGGCGAAACCCAACAAACCGCCCCGAAAATGTTGGCTTGATAAAACCAACCTAACCTACAAACTTCTCACAATGGAGTAAGTCGCCAGATTTCAGTCTTTGAATAAAATCAGTCTGCTGTGCTTTGAGTATTGTTGTCCAGTCCATTTGTCAAAACTCACCTTTATCTGACAAGGAGTATTTATTCTATTATTCCCTATTAAGCAGCAAAAAGCACTAATTTAGATCATATTGCAGTTTTTTGAGTCTAACCGAAAAGTATTGAATCCTCAAACCCTAAAAATACAACTCAAACAAACATCCTGCAAATCCTTTAATCCTGGATATCCTGATATGGCTTGCGCCACGCTACGCTATCAGACAATTTAATTTTATAATCCTAATTATCAATTGTTAATTACTTTTCCCAAAAGCGAAAATTGAAAGTTGCAGAGTCCCGACGGAAGCGCCGAGTAGGTTTTCTTTTGCGTCTTTTTGCACTTCTTTCACTCGGCTGTTCTGGATTTATTTCTTCCACAATCTCCTCTGATAATTGTGTTTGTAACGCCTCCTCACTTCTCCACCAACCAATAATCCAACCACCACCAACTCCAGCGATCGCACCGAATATAATACTCATAGGGGCTGAATAACCGAGGAAAAGGCAGCCCATCATAAAAAACAACCAATATTTTAATCCAGCATCAATGCCATCATTAGAGGCGACAGTAGCAGGTTCAGGATTATTATCATTGGCAAATGTGAACCACCCCAAGGTGACACCACCCATAATGGCTATAAATAGACTGAGAGGAACTGAAGCATTAGCAATTCTGGAGATAATAAATAAAAATAATCCAAATAACAATTGAGAAAGAAAGTTAGGAGAAGAAGAGAAAATATTGCCTAGTAGATTATTTTTTGGTGCCATAATGCTAGAAATCAGGAGAAAGAATAATTATATCTCGGTTATCTCGTTCCCAGTCTCTGACTGGGAATGCTATCACAGAGGCTCTGCCTCTACTATTTGAATGAGAATCCTATCATAGACATCTTGCCTTTACTATTATTGAAGGCAGAGCCTTTAGAGTTCATTCCCATACAGAGTATGGGAACGAGAGAAGCGCAATGCTAAACCCTAAGTTAACTAGACAAAAATTAAATCAGTTTTGATAATTGCGTGTCTAGCGGTTGAGTTGTATCCACAACTGTTATATAAGGTTGTTCTAGATTTGTAAATGGTTCAGATTGCTTGATTTGCGATGCTAATAAATCAGCGGTTGCGTCAGCAATATCACCAGTACGGTTCAGAAGTCGTTCTTTGATAACTTCTAGGGGTGCGGTACAGTTGATAATATGTACAGGTAATTGATGCTGTGTAGCTTGGGAAATAACTGTCTCCCGTAAATCCTGGCGATCATATTTGGCATCTAAAATCACAGACCAACCTTGATTAGCCAGTATAATTCCTAATGCTAATAATCGGCTATAGGTTTTTTGGGTCATTTCTGGCGTGTAGATTTCATCACCACCTTTTTCTAGGAGGGGAATTCCTGCTAAATGCTTACGCACAGCATCAGAACGGAGATGAACTGCGTTGAGTTTCCGCGCCAAATATTTAGCTGTGGTACTTTTACCAGCACCAGATAATCCTGACATTAAAATCAGTCTTCCCTGTTGGGGTTTGGTATATTCCCAGGCTTGACGGTAATATGCAGATGCGGTTTTTGCAGATTCTTCTTTGACCGCAACCGGGATATTAGGATCATCTAATAAAAAGGAATTTACTTTAGCTCGTACATAGGCTTGACGGCTTAAGTATAAAGGTAATACCTGTAAACCTTCCCAGTCTCCAGTTTGCTCTACGTAGGTATTTAAAAAGGCATTTCCTAAGTCTTTCCGTCCTCTGGCTTCAATATCCATGACTGTAAATGCTACGTCATACATGACATCCACAAAGCGGAAAGGCTCGTTGAATTCTATACAATCAAATAGCATAATTTTGTCATGCCAAAGAGCAATATTTCTGAGGTGCAAATCGCCGTGACATTCACGAATATAGTTATTGTCAATTCTGCTTTTAAATAGTTCTGGATGTTGGAGAAAGAAGTTGTCTGTATATTGTTTTGTTTCCTCAAATTGTTCTTTTGTTTGGGGTCCACCAATATATTTTTCAGCTTGTTGATAATTCTCATCAATTGCTAATCGGACTTGGGAGACTTCTCCAAAACTGCGAATATAATCGTTGGTCTCGGTGTTTGCATGATATTCAGCTACAACTCGTCCCAATTCTTCTAAGTGACTTTCTGACAAATTTCCACTGGCAAAAAGTTCACTAAATAGGGTTTCTTGGGGAAATTGACGCATCTTTACTGCATATTCTACGGCTTCTCCTGTGCCACCTAAATGGTATTGTTCACCTACTACGGTGATGGTAAGAACTTCTAAATATAATTCACCTGCACCTCTTTGATTTAGTCGCAGTTCTTCTTGACAAAAATAATGCCGTTTTTCTAAGGTGGAAAAGTCTAAAAAACCAAAGTTGGCTGGTTTTTTGAGTTTGTAAGCATAATCCCCGGTGAGGAGGACATAGGAAATATGAGTTTGAATTAGTTGAATTGGTTCTGTTACGGGATGGGGATAAAATCCTGGTTGTAACATTTGTGAGATTAAATTCGGGAGATTGGTTTCTGTCATTTTTATTGGTAATTGGTGATTGGTAATTGGTGATTGGTAATTGGTGATTGGTAATGGGAAAATTTCTGGACTGTTCCCTGTTCCCCGTTCCCTACTATAAATAATTTTTCCACAAAAAAACCAGGGCTAACCCTGGTTCTCTTCTTTATTACAGCAGATTGCGTACACAATCTAAATTGAAACCTATACACAAAGCCAGTTTTACTCCTGACTCTTGACTGGGCGCAGGCCCTGCGCCCCTACTTCCTGACTCCTGCTGTATTACCTGAATTTTAGCCTTTAACGCCAGCAAAAAAACTTAGGTGATAAGGTGTGCCTTTGGCTGGGTGGATCTGAAGTTCGCGGATTACGGTTGTACCAGTCCACTCTAATTCAGGAATGCTGAGTTCTATTTCGGTTTTGTTGGGGGTAACTTGCTTGAGCAGGCGTTCTACAACTTTAGCGTCAAGAACTAGAGCAATTGATTCAATCCCTTTGTGACCATACAAGTTGGCGGGAATTAAGCCTGAACGGCGCAAAGCTCTGGGTTTGCTACCTTCGGGACGGGGTTTAGATTCGAGTGCGATCGCCATATAATTTGTTAATTTGTTAATTGTTAGTTATTCGTTGTCTGTTGTCTGTTGTCAGTTATTTTGCTACTAACCAATGACCAATGACCAATGACCAATGACCAATGACCAATGACCAATGACTAAACAGGTGTACCGTTGGGTTGTAACAGTGCGCGTTTGGGACCGTGAATCGGGTCTTCGACAATGATAGTTTGATCACGACTTGCTCCCAAGGAAACAATTGCGATCGGCACTTTCATTAATTCTGCTAAGAATTTCAGATAGTCCAGTGCTTTTTGTGGTAACTCTTCCAGGGTACGACAGTGACTTGTTGAAACTTGCCACCCCGGTACAGTTTTGTAGATGGGACGACAACGAGCGAACTGACGAGCGCTGGTGGGGAAGTCTTCGCAGCGTTCACCATCAATTTCATAAGCCACACAAACATTGATTTCCTCTAGTTCATCGAGAACATCCAGTTTAGTGAGTGCCATGCAATCCATGCCGTTAATACGCACTGCATAACGCCCGATAACCGCATCAAACCAACCACAGCGACGTTTACGCCCTGTAGTTGTGCCAAATTCTGCACCGCGATCGCCTAGCAAGTCCCCAATTTCGCCATTTAGTTCTGTGGGGAATGGACCTTCTCCCACTCTTGTAGTATAGGCTTTGGATACACCAATTACCCGATCTATCATTGTCGGACCTAATCCACTACCAACGCAAGCCCCACCAGCGACTGGGTTGGAGGATGTGACGTAGGGATAAGTTCCATGATCCAGATCAAGCAATGTCCCTTGTGCGCCTTCAAACAAAATATTTCGTCGCCGTAAAACTGCATCGTAGATTTTCAATGATGTATCAACGACAAAAGGACGCAAGCGTTCTGCATAACCTAAATACTCCTCAATCACTGCTTGTGGATTCAAGGGTGGTAGATTATACAGCTTTTCTAAAATGGTATTTTTATAGTTTATCGTCCGTTCTAACTGCTCAGGCAGTCCATCGGTGTCCATGAGGTCTAACATCCTGATGCCTGTACGTTCCGATTTATCCGCGTAGGTGGGACCAATGCCTCTACCTGTTGTCCCGATTTTATGATTTCCCCGGACTTCCTCGGATGCCTTGTCAATCATGCGATGATAGGGCATGGTGACATGAGCCGTCTGAGATATCAACAGATTAGCCGTAGAAATATTTAATTGTTCTAGTTGTTCGAGTTCTTTGATCAAAACCTGTGGATCTATGACTGTGCCACAGCCAATGATACATTCGGTTTTTGGATACAAAATACCAGAGGGGATTAAGTGCAGCTTAAACGTCTGACCTTGGACTACGATTGTATGCCCAGCGTTAACTCCCCCTTGATAACGTACCACCACGTCTGCGGAGCGGCTGAGTAAGTCAGTTATTTTACCTTTTCCTTCATCGCCCCACTGGGCACCTATGACAATGACGTTAGCCAAGAGATTATATTAAAGGGTAAAGTTTCCACAAATTACAATTATTAGCAGATTTCATATCTTTTGTCAAGAAATTTGTCATAAATTCAATGAGTAAGCACAAAAAGGAGACAACAAAAGATGTTTTTCGGTTTCTCTCGAACTGTGACATACTGAATACTTTTAACCGCGACACTCCCTGACATCTGAGATATCGTGAATGTCCAGTACAACATTACCAACTGAGTTGATGAAGGTGCATTGGTGTCAACTTAAGCTCAAATCCCTACCACATCTCGTTCCTAGTCTCTGACTAGGAATGCAGTTGATGAGGCTCTGCCTCTAATATTATTGAAGGCAGAGCCTTTTAGAATTCATTCCCAGTCAGAGACTGGGAATGAGATGAAAAATTTCCGGGTTATTTAGAGAAATCCACAAAAAAGATGATCCTAGTGCTTACGCATTGACAAAGTTTTCTAAATATGTAATGTGGATTTTATCTCTTGTAGGGTGCGTCAGACCCAATAATTTAGTGAGGGACTTCCAAGAAATAATTATCCTGATTAACGAACCACGGAGGCGCAGAGGACACAGAGGAATAAGGGTTTGAGAGATTTTTGCGTTAGGTGGTTTATCGGTTGTCAAGAGATTGCTTCCTTTCACTCGCAATGACAACTCATGCAGCACAGGTTTATTAGAGACTTCCAATCAAAAAAATATCCCAAAATTTCTTGTGGTGCGGGACGAATTGCCCGCTAATCATCAAGGACGGGCAAGGATGCCCATCCCACAAAATTGGATCATTTTTTTTGCGGAGTTCTCTTAGTCATCTTCAGATGACTTTTGCTATTAGACTGGGAATTCATTCCCAGGCGGGCTAAAGGTTTTAGCACATCTTTAGTTGGTTTTTAGATGGGAGTGGGGGGGCTCGAACCCCCACGACCTTTTACGGTCAACGGATTTTCATTCTCTTGTAGTTTTCACTACTACTTAGGTGCTAAAGCAATCATAAGTTTTGAGAATTGGACTCTCCCTTTACCCTCGGCTTTACGTTAGGGTAGCTCCCGTCGAGTCTCTGCACCTTCCCAGTCAAATATTTTTCTGGGCTTGGCTCAGGATTGCCATATCTATAAATAGATTTAGGTTTCCCTGAGTTTGAGAGCTGCCACTTGAAAGATTTCTCTATCAAGGCTCAATTCCTTTAAGTCCGTAGCGTCTACCATTCCGCCACACTCCCGTAAGGTTGTTTACTGTTTTGAGGCAGTATTTACCCTCTTGTCTGTTATACCACTAATTGCTTTTTTTTGGCAAGTAGATTTTAAAATTTTATTTGCTAACGCTAATATTTGACATTTAGCACCGAAACAAAATATTAAACTAGCCAGTTAGTTTACGCTTAATGGCTGAAGACGATCATATCATAAGTTTCGATTTTTGGGCAATTGGTTTTCAAAGAAGATGGAAAATAACAGAATTACCGACTTCCTCAAACCAGCCATTGGGCATATCATAAGAAGTGAATGCACCAAATATAGTTCAAATTGCGGTAAGAAATATGGTTGTAGCACTACTGTATCTGAGTTTGGCGGGCGCTTATTTGCTGGTAATACCCATTGCTGTATTTTTCTACTTGAGTTTAAGATGGTATACCTGTGGTTCTGTGGAACGGGTGTTTATGTACTTTTTAGTGTTCTTTTTCTTTCCGGGGTTGCTAGTTCTCTCCCCGTTTGTGAATTTGAACCCCCGTCCTCGAAAAATTGCTTAAATTAAAATTGGTAGGTCATAATTCTCATGCGACGTATTGACGCAATTGGTATTGGCTTCGGCGTTTTTGTGGCTGGTGGCTTGGCTTATGTGGGTTTGCAAGGGGTGGGTTTAGATAGTCAGAATGCTGGTATCTGGAGTCAAGTTTTCTTGATGGCTGGCTTAATTGGCTGGTTATGCACCTATATTTTCCGAGCGATAGGGAATAAAATGACCTACCATCAACAACGGGAAGCTTATGAAACGGCTTTTTTGCAAAAGCGGCTTGATGAACTCTCTCCTGAAGAGTTAGCTAAACTGCAAGCGAAGATTGAAGAGGAAAAAGAATCTCAGGTTTAGAGTTATGATTGTTCAGTTGTCAGTTGTTGATTGTAACTACTGACTACTGACCACTGACTACTGACTAGGCAAAATGACTGCTATTTCTCATTGCTTTGAAAATTTAAGACGGAATCAAGAGTGTGCGTTGATTCCTTTTATTACGGCTGGTGATCCGGATTTAGAAACTACTGCTCAGGCTTTGCAGGTTCTGGATAATTCTGGGGCGGATATTATTGAGTTGGGTGTACCCTATTCTGATCCTTTGGCTGATGGTCCGGTGATTCAGGCTGCGGCTACTCGCGCTTTGGAGAGGGGAACGACTTTAGAGCAGGTATTGGAGATGCTCAAGGGGATTAGTCCGAGTTTGCGATCGCCTATTATTTTATTTACCTATTACAATCCGATTTTACATCGAGGTGTTGATAAGTTTTTGAGGCAAATTAAGGATGCTGGGGTAGCAGGTTTAGTTGTGCCGGATTTGCCATTGGAAGAGTCCGCAGGGCTAATCAAACCAGCAGCACAGATGGGGATAGATTTAACCTTATTGGTAGCTCCTACGAGTTCTCCCGAAAGAATAGAGGCGATCGCCCGTGCGTCTCAAGGATTTATCTATTTAGTCAGTGTTACTGGTGTCACGGGAATGCGAACCCAACTGCAAACGCGGGTTGGTGAACTGCTGCAACAAATCCGTCATGTTACAGATAAACCTATTGGTGTGGGGTTTGGAATTTCTGAGCCTGAGCAAGCAGGACAGATAAAAGCATGGGGGGCGGATGCGGCAATTGTCGGTAGTGCTATGGTGAAGCGACTGGCAGAAGGCACACCAGAGCAGGGATTAGATGCGATCGCTCAATTTTGCCAAAGTCTCAAAACAGCCATCAGAAACCCCTCTTAATCAAAGAGAGCAATTGCCAAACAGTGTATTTTTTTGTTATTTTTTAGTGGACAATTTAACTGTAATCGTCTTAAATAATAACAGCATATCTTAGGATAGACACAAAACTAACTGATACACTGGTTAATCTTGAATTTTCTTATAATATCAAAGTAGGCAAAAAATTATGCGTGTGAGAGTGCATCAGTCACAACTGAGTTACTATTCAGTAATATTTGGGGGGTAACAGCAATGAGCGAAAGTATGGCATTTATTGGCGGAGTCGCAGTAGCTGGGTTAGCGGCTTTAGTCTTGCTGAAAGGGACAAATACCCCGATATCATCGAACTTTGCTGTCAGTCCCCAAATGCCTGGGACAGTCATGGCACCCCAGGTAATGCAGTATCCCCCTAATTACGGGCAACCTGTCTATTCTAATCAGCCCCCAACCGCTCCTAATTCTGATCAGCGGCTAGAAATGGAAAAGCTGAAAATGAATATGCAAATAGAGAAATTGAAAACTGACAATGAACAACTAAAGTTACAAAACCAACAATTCCAGGTACAAGCTCAAAGTTTTACGCAACAGCAGTGGCAATTAGCACAACAAGCTAATCAACAAAAAATGGCCACTTTACAACAACCTGAGCAAAATAATTGGTGGTCTTCACCTATGCTTTGGGCTGTGGGTGGTGCTACCTTGACTATTGGTGGTGGTGTTGTTGTCGCCGGTGTCTTATCTTTATTTGCACCAAAACAGCGTCCTACTCGTACTGTTCAGGTGATTCATCCCTACAATGGATCAACACAATCTTTAAATCCTGTGCGTCGTGCTGAGTTTTTACCATCTTCTCCCATGGAATCTAGAAGGATCGAAACCGCAGAATACGACGAAATGCACTAAACCGTTGTGCTGAATAGTTCAGACATTGAGAAAGTAAAAACCAAACATCAGAATCCAATTAGTGGGGTTTTAACATTAGTAGCAATTGTTTTCATAAAACCTCGCGGTAAGTGGGAAACTCAGTGGCTTTAGCCCTGAGAGTCCCAACCTTGCATTTCCACCAACTCCATACACAAATCATTAATTTGCTCCAAATCAGGACGATGTGGTAAACTAGATTGCTCATAAAAAGCATCCATTTGAGCAACCAAATCTTCCGCCATTTTCATCAACTCTTCATAACTATAATTACCCCGCAGAATAGCCTTTAAATCATCAATATCACCAGCTAAATTTCTATCTACAGTTACTTCTCCCCGCTGCAAAATTTCCAATCCACTGCGTAGTAATCTAATACAGTGCATTCCATGTTTTAAATCATAACCTGATTTTTTTTCCATTTCGGCTCTTGCAGGGTTTCTATTTTCCTGCCAAGATATATAAGCCTTCCATTCTCGCAACGCAATTTGATAACTTTGACTTTTTTGTAAAAGGCGAATAAAATCCTTACGTCCATGAGTTAAATTTTGAGTATATGTTAAAGTTTCATCAGCTAAAGTGTATTGTTTTAAAACACCTTTAAAATCAATATCCGCAGTCAGCAATTTATATAACTGTTCAGATTCTTCCAAAAATTCAATTTTCCCCCTAATTAAAAGATAAAGATACTCCAAAAAAGCATTTAACTCATCTTTGCTTAAAGGAACTTCATCCATAATATTAAAATCGGCAGGAATAGGTTTTTTCGTGGGTGGATTTAATAACCATTTACGATGAGTTTCCATCTTCTTGATTTGAGCAAAAGCATAACCAGAATAAGTGTGTTTTACCTTTTTACTCAAAAACAACCTGCGATGATTAATTAAATGTTGTCCGACATTTGTTAAAAAAGGATAATTCGTTAACCACAGCAATTCTAAAACATTGGGATTTGCACCAGCCAATAAATGTAGAACTTTCCTTAATTCATAAATAACTGTATCTTTATTACCATCTATAAACGGGAATATCCCTGGTTCATCCCATCCTGAATCCTTTTGCTCAATACTATCAAAACCTAAATAATAGCGTTTAGGAGCAATAAATACACCACGATAATCATAATCTGATTCAGGACGATTTAAACCATAACCATGACTACCAGCTAAACCCACAAAAATAGTTCTTTGTTCAACTTCTATCCTTTTCATCTAAACCTCCAGGAGACCCCCACCAAAACTGTACTCAGTTTTGTGATGGGAGGAATGGAGGGTTAACTGTGAAACGTCCCTTGAGTAATTTTGTGCGCCAGCACAAACAACAAAGGGGACAGTTGAGCAATTAACAAATCTTTGATTTTCCATATTCGTAACTGTCTTTGTGAATTGATTTACTGGATTAATTAGGTCTAGTACAAAACGGCGTAAATAAACCAACCATTCTAAATCCTCCAAAAGCCTATACTGTCTTCATTTTGACTTTTGACTTTTGACTTTTGACTTCCGCCTTGCGGTACTAGTGGTCTTTTTTCAGTGTCTAAAACAAATACTTTGGACATAATATTTTGCTCCGAAGAGCCTCCCATTTCTGGGGTCATGTTAGCTTTGACAATGTTAGAGGTCGGTAACTATCTTAAAAGCACTGGTTTAACCCTTAAGCCTGTTTAACTTTTAAGTTCTAGAGCAGGGAACTAGCTACGCATCCCCTGGTAGGTCTTTAACTCTTACCTCTAACGTAGTTCAGTTAAGAACTGAGTCCAACTAGGCCTTTACAAGCCCTCACTTACCCGAAGGGAAGTGATGGGTGGTTGACCTTTATCTAATAAAAATTAGGCGTTGCTGATTTTAGGGATGAAAATAATTTTGCATAGGTTCAAGACTTTTGTAGAGACGTTCCATGTAACGTCTCTACCTCCAAAAATCATACGCCAATTCAGCAACGCCAAAAATACCGTTGTTTCTTATGAGCCGGGATTTCTCCGTACTAGGATGCTTCAACACATAAATGTTTTCTTGTTCTTACTCACAATTTAATTGTAACATACCACAGGGATTAAAATCCCTCGTGTCGCTTATATCTCAGGGAACCAAGCCGCTGAGTTTTACGCTTACCGCGAGGTCTTATAAAATTATATTTTCTAAAAGGTTGACTGATTAGCTATCAATCAGGTAATATATTAGATTGTCTGTCTAACTCCTGCTCGGATCAGGTAGACATACTTCAAAGGCTGGCAAAAGCTATAAATAGCGTCTCTACGGGAGATTATAGCCAGCTACCTGTACGGCAACCTCAAGGACAATTTAATGACCTACGCGATTATTGAAACTGGCGGTAAGCAAATGAAAGTAGAAGCAGGTCGCTTTTACGACATTGAATTACTAACCGCTGAACCAGATGAAAAAGTTACCATCAACGCAGTATTACTTGTACACCACGAAGGCGCAGTTTCCATTGGACAACCTTTAGTAGAAGGTGCGACAGTGGAAGGGACAATTATGCGACATTTCAGAGGTCGCAAAGTCCTGGTGTATAAGATGAAACCTAAAAAGAAAACCCGCAAAAAACGGGGACATCGCCAGGAAATTACCAGATTTTTGATTAATTCTATCAATCTTAACGGTGAAGTTTTAGCTTACGAAGAAGCCCCAACGATGGCGGAAAGTCCCGTCATTAATGCTGATTTCGTGGAAGAAACCGTAGAAGAATCATAAATAAGGTTAAGTTGCTAGTTAAGGAATAGGCAAGAGGTGAGCAAGAGTAATTTAATTGCCAATCATTAATCATCTTTTTCCTAGCCTAAACTAGATAACTAGCTGGGATAAATAAAGTAAATAGAAAAGAGGAAATCATGGCTCATAAGAAGGGAACGGGTAGTACGCGAAACGGTCGTGACTCTAATGCTCAACGACTAGGTGTAAAGCGTTACGGTGGACAAACTGTACGCGCAGGTAATATTCTCGTCCGTCAACGTGGTACTAAGGTTCACCCTGGTAATAATGTTGGTATCGGTAGTGATGATACTTTGTTCGCTTTAGTTGATGGTGTAGTTACCTTTGAAAGAAGAGGTAAAAGCCAGAAGAAAGTTAGCGTTTATCCAGTAGCGGTAGAACTTGTAGAAGCTGTAGCCAGCTAGTTATTTATTAGTTATTGGCCATTAGTTATATCCAAAACGGCTTAATTATTTGATTCTCCGGGTAGGGGTAAAGCAAAAGCTGATATGTGTCAACTTAACGTAAAACCTCTATCCCGCAAAGAACTCAAGTCATCTCATTCCCAGTCAGAGACTGGGAATGAATTCTAGAAGGCTCTGCCTTCAATAATATTAGAGGCAGAGCCTCATCAACTGCATTCCTAGTCAGAGACTAGGAACGAGATGTGGTAGGGATTTGATCTTAAGTTGACACCCATGAAGCTCTTGCTTTACCCCTACAAATCTAGGGTTTTCGTGATTTCGCAAAAGTCCATGTCCCAACCGTTTTGAGTATATTAATTAGTGACTAATGACTAATTCTAAATGTAGTAATTGATAAGTGCGCCCAATCCTAAACCCAGCAGTGAGCAAAAAGATATATAGCCAAAAGCTAGTGCTGGTTTTAAACCAACTGATTGAAAGTCTATTTTAGCTAAAATAGTGGCGCAGATAATAAGTAAAGTATCAAGAAATACCCGAAACCAGGCAATCATTAGAAAAAATAGGAAAGCTGCTAAGATAGCCACCAAAAAAGTCCTAGCGTTTGACTTGAAGAAAATATGAGAATAATCATCGAGTTTTAACCAAGGGTTGGTGACAGAAATTAGTGACAGCAGGATGGTTAGCACAGTTATCAGCCGTACATACCAAGGGGCTTTTTCTTCAAATATCACCCAGCCTAATGTACTGTAACTCAGCAATACAAGTGTTAGAGAAAACCAAGGAATCTTTTTCAACATTGACATATAGCAAAAGTCAGGAGGTAGGGGCGCAGGTCCTGCGCCCAGTTAGAAGTCAGGAGGACGGAAAAAGGAAATTTCTCCCCTAGTTCGTATAAACTTGGCGGTTGCTATGACTTTAAAAGTTCTGTACCCCACTCAGTTACAAATCGTTATATACTGGTATTTTCAATATCAGTTGCATTCATTATTTCACAGATTTACTGAACCTATAAGGTTTCTAAAAGTTGAACTTCACTCCTGATTCCCATGTCGAGAGAATAAATATCAACATTTAGTTAAATCGTTCATAAATATTTGTAAACTGTTAACAGTTGAGTAGCCATCTGGCACATCATTAAGGATTGATCATGAGACAACTTGTTATCGTCGAGCGCGTATGCCTAATTGGTCATATCGTTTCTATGGTATTTGGACTGGTGGGAATACTGATTGTTATTCCCAATGCTGAACAAATTATCAGCTTATCAGAGTTTGGACAAAGCGTCATGCAGTGGAGCATGGCGGGCGGCGGTGTGGTATATATGATTTTGGGGGCGGTGGGAGTGTTCCTCTATGCTTACCGGACTTTAGGTTTGGGACGCGTTTTAGGATTTTTAATCCCATCTGTATTAATTTCTTTGGCTAGTGAATTATTAGGAACTAGCACTGGCTTTCCTTTTGGTCACTACAGCTATCTGAGTGGTTTGGGGTATAAAATTTCTGGTTTGGTACCTTTCACAATTCCCCTTTCATGGTTTTATGTGGGATGTGTTTCTTATGTGTTGGCGCGGGCGGGTTTAGACGTAGATAAAAAACCCACTTTGTTCCGTCACGTTGGAGCAATTGTTTTGGGGGCTTTACTGCTCACTTCTTGGGATTTTGTGCTTGACCCAGCTATGAGTCAAACTTCTCTTCCCTTCTGGTATTGGCAACAACCTGGGGCTTTCTTTGGAATGCCTTACCAGAACTTTGCAGGTTGGATGGGTACTGGGTCGTTATTTATGACTGTAGCGGCTTTGTTATGGAGCAAAAACCCGATTAAATTGGACAATTACCAATTGAATGTCCCTTTATTAGTTTATTTGGGTAATTTTGGTTTTGCGACAGTGATGAGTTTGGCGGCTGGGTTTTCTATCCCGGTATTGCTAGGTGTGGCGCTAGGTGTAGCTCCTGCTGTACTACTGTGGTTTAAGGGTTCTAATGCACCTGCAACGGTGAATATTGAAGCATCTGCTAAGGAAGTTGCTGTTGCTAATGTGAAAGTTGCTTTCAAATAAGAATAGGGAAGAGGGAATAAGAAAAGCAATTTTTGTAATTTCCTCTTCCCCAATTGCGTCAGGAGTCAGGAGTTAGAAGGAAGAAGAAAGAATTATCTAAAGTGCCTGATTTTTTATTGTTTATTTTTGCCGATTATTAATTTTGAACTTCTCTGAAAATATTTATTTGTCAAGGGTTCTTTTTAGGAACTACGGTCAGAAACGGTAAGTTCTACCGAGATTGTCTGTGGAGCGGGCAAACAAGATTGGAAGTCATTCTAAGACCGCGATGAAGCAGGAAATAAACACTAAGATTATCGCTGTCCAGATGTGTCTAGACTTTGGTAATTTTGGGTAAGTTTTATAGAACGGTTTAGATTTATTAATCAAGTGCTAAGTAGTGAGACAGAATTAATTACACAATGTCATTGCGTTAGCGCAGCGTGGCGTTAGCCATATGGAACGAAGTGAAATGAAGCAATTCCAAGAGTTGTGATTGCTTCCCTTCGCTCGCAATGACTGTAAATATTTTTGTCCAATTACTTATATAGGGTTTGCTGAAAAAGTTGTCTGTGAGGGCGGGGAAACCCCGCCCCTACTTTACGATTTGCTGACTGGATTTCACAAAGAGTGCGTACCCCTCCCTATATTAATTTTGATCACGAGGGGCATTGAAAGCTTCCCAAGCTGCTTTAGCAGCATTTTGGAATCTCTCACCTAAATCTGTGATATCTTTATGCAGTAAGTTCCAATTATGGTCTAATTCTTCTTGAATTCTTGCCCAAGAATATTCTAAGCGATCGCGTTCAATGAGTTTATCTCTTTCAATAGCTTCCCGCACCTGACGCACAGCATTCAAATAGGTTTCACGGGTAATAGTACCGGCAGATTCAGCTTCAGCTTGGGCGCGTTTTTTAATTGCTTCCAATAGTGCTGTAGTTTCCTGCTTAACTTCGTCTGTTTCACCATTTTGGCTAGTTTGCAGGGTAATTTCGACGATTTCTATAGATTCAATATTGTTAGTAGTCATGGTTGCCACATCCTGTTGGTAAAGTTTACTTGTGGATGAAAATTGCACCTGTAATCATCATAATTTGGTCATCAGTTAATTGGGGATTTATCAATATACTTATGACCAAAGATAGATTATTAACGACTAATAAGTTGCCGTTCTAATTGTAGTAAAGCTTCTACTCTTGCTTCAGTTGCTGGGTGACTAGAGAAAAGATTTCCCAAAAACTGACCGGAAATGGGATGAATAATTAATAATGGTTCAAAGGCTGGGTTAGCATTCAAAGGCATTTGTCTAGCTGTGGATTCTAACCGTTGTAACGCTCTAGCTAATGCGCGAGGATTACCTGTTAATTTTGCTGCTCCAGCATCAGCCGAAAATTCTCTTGTGCGGGAAATTGCCAACTGAATCACAGTAGCAGCAATGGGCGCAAATATGACTGTAGCTAATACACCTAAAGGATTGCCACCTCTTTCATTATCCCGTGAACCGCCACCAAACCACATACTATAACTGAGCATCTGCGCCAGGAAAGAAATAGCACCGGCGACAGTGGCGGCGATCGCTTGAGTTAAGGTATCACGATTAATAATATGGGTAAGTTCGTGGGCAATTACGCCTTCTAATTCATCCTGTGGGAGGATGTCTAAAATCCCGGCGGTGACGGCCACAGCCGCGTGTTCAGGATCTCGTCCTGTCGCAAAAGCATTGGCAGTGGGACTAGGAACAATGTACACTCCCGGCATGGGAATATTGGCACGGGTAGATAATTTTTGGACGATACGATACAGTGCTGGTGCTTCTGCTGCGGTGACAGGTTGGGCGTTATATACTGCTAAAGCAATCTTATCTGATTGATACCAAGAGAAGAGGTTAGTCGCTGCTGCTAACCCAACTCCGATGACTAAGCCCCCCGTACCACCAATTACCCAGTAACTAATTGCTATTAATAAGCCACTTAGGGTAGCTAGTAAAATAGCAGTTTTCAGTTGATTTCCCATCTTGATAACTCTCCTACTTATGCTGTATTAATTTTTGTAACTTTATCTGGACAACAGCATCTTTTTACCCACCCCTTGATTGTATCGAGTTCAAATTTGGGGTACAGTGATGAAAACCTCTCACTAGAGTACGGTTTTCCGTTTGAGGTTAATTGAATAAAAGATTAAGTAATGGGACAGAATTAATTACACAACTGATTTTTCTGTTCCCTGTTCCCTGTTCCCTCTCTCAACGAGTGAATTTAATTTTGTCCGACTACTTAATAATGTTACAACAGGCAGAAATTCGTGTTCCCATTGCTATTAGTTTAGGGGCAATAGCTGGGGCTTTAAGTCGCTATTATTTAACTTTGTGGTTTACGAACCGCTTTGGTTTCAGTTTTCCCTATGGAACTTTTTTTATTAATATTAGCGGTTGTTTAGTAATGGGGTTTTTCGCAACTTTAGCTATGGAAAAAACAGCGCTGATTTCCCCAGAAATTAAGTTAATTGTCGCTACAGGATTTTTAGGTGCATATACTACTTTTTCTACTTTTGGTTTAGATACAGTTGGCTTGTTACAACGTGGTAATTGGTTAGCCGCTGCTGGTTATTTTTCAGGTAGTACAATCTTGGGAATTATCAGTGTGCAATTAGGGATGGTTCTTGCTAGAATGTTCAATTAAAAGTTATTGAAAATTAATCAATACAGAAAATGGTGCAAACACAATCTATTATCAACGAGAATTCTTTAACAGAAATATTACCTGGAGGGAGTAACCCAGATGCTTTTGAATTAGCAGAAGCATGGTATCCAGTTCACTACCTTCAAGATTTAGATAAATCCAAACCCACACCTTTCACTCTTTTAGGTAAAGATATTGTCATTTGGTGGGATCAAAAAAACTCATCTTGGCAAGTATTTATAGATCAATGTCCTCACCGTCTTGCACCTCTTTCTGAAGGCAGAATTAATGAAGATGGATTGTTAGAATGTCCTTATCATGGTTGGTCATTTGCTGGAGATGGAAGTTGTCAAAAAATTCCCCAACAGGTTGCAGGTGCAAAAGCAGAAACCTCTCCCAGGGCTTGCGTACCATCTTTACCAACAACAGAAAAACAAGGATTATTATTTGTCTATGCTGGTAATCCAGAAAATGCTGCAAATACGAAAGTTCCTGTAGTTGAACCCATAGAAGCAGCACCGGAAGGATGGGTAATTATGAACACTTTTCGAGATGTTCCTTATGATGCTTTAACATTATTAGAAAATATCCTTGATCCTAGTCATATTGCCTTTACGCATCATCTGACAGTGGGAAATCGTGCCAATGCTGCACCTTTAGAATTAGAAATAGTTGAATCAGGAAAACATGGTTTTGAAGGGATTTGGAAACAAGGATTAAAAGCGGGACAATCGGGAAAACTTTCCACAACATTTATTGCCCCTGGTTTAATGTGGCATGATATTAATGCTGAAAAAGGCAGAATTTTAACCGTTGTTTATGCTGTCCCCATTCGCAAAGGTGAATGTCGGATCATTGCCCGTTTTCCTTTTAAGTTCAAGTCTAAACTACCAGGATTTTTTATTAAAATTCGCCCTCGTTGGTATGTTCATATTGGACAAAATGGCGTTTTAGAAGATGATCAAATTTTTCTCCATTATCAAGAACGTTATTTAGCGGATAAAGGTGGTAGTGCTAATTTCAATAAAGCCTTTTATCTGGCGACGAAAGCAGATACTTTTGTGGCTGAGTTACGTAAATGGGTAAATCAATATCATGGGGAAACATTTCCAGGGGAATCTTTACCACCACTTTTATTGAATAAGGAAGGATTGCTAGAAAGATATCATTCCCATACAGAAAAATGTGCTAGTTGTCGTCAGGCTTTAAGGAGAATTCAAAAGTTAAAATTCTGGTGTGGTGTTTTTACTATTCTGGCTTTAGCTAGTAGTCCTTTATTGGCTTTTTTGGTGGAAACAAAATCAATTCTATTTGTGATCACAGAAACATTTATTCCTCTTTTATTGGGTGCAGCTTGGTGGAAATTAAGTCAGTTGGAAAGGGAGTTTTATGAGGGGAGAATGATCCCTCCTCGTAATTTACCAGAGACAAAAAGATAGATTGGCGGTTTCAAATTTCACTTAATACTATTGTCAGCGTCCAAATATGAAAGTTTGAATTCATACTCTCGGTATCAATCGGGCTTTGATATTTTAGATGCTGAGTCTATACCTGTTTATCCGTCTGAGGTATGTTTTTAGGGTTAACTGTCTGAATCAGGATATCCAGGATTTAAGGATTTACAGGATGTTTGTTTAATTTGCATTTTTAGGGTTTGAGGATTCTATACTTCTCGGTTAGACTCAAAAAACTGCAATGTAATCTAGATTAGTGCTTTTTGTTGCTTAATAGGGAATAATAGAATAAATACTCCTTGTCAGATAAAGGTGAGTTTTGACAAATGGACTGGACAACAATACTCAAAGCACAGCAAACTGATTTTATTCAAAGACTGAAATCTGGTGACTTACTCCATTGTGAGAAGGAAGGCCAGCATAGTGAGTTGACGGTTATCTCTGGAGAGAGGTTAAAGCAATTACGGGATTTTTGCTGGGAGATGGCTAATAAATTTAAGCAAAAATACGATGTTAAGAACATCTTCTTCAATAATATGAAGGGAAAGCTGGGTGAGGAAGTTGTTAAAATCCGTTTAGGTGATTTTGTAACTGAAATTGATTATGAAAAATACAGTGGTGGAGATGGAAAGGTTGATTTTACCTTAACTGCTAATTCATCAATTGGTATTCAGGTGAAAACCCGCTATGGGAATTGTGATCAAGTTCAATGGACAATTGATAGAGAAGAAATTGAAAAAAATTCTGTTTTAGTATGTATTTTATGTCAAGAAAAATTTAGTGACATGGAAAAAGAATATGGTCTTATTATAGCTGGGTTTTTACCAACTAATATGATTAAATCTGCTGCCAATGAAGCTATAGTAGGAATAGATGAATTACTTTATCCTGGTGGTTTACGTGGTTATTTAGAGAGTTTTATATTTCATCAACCAAATGATTATATTAATTCAAGTTATGATTTAGCTCTGATTTATGATCAACAAGCAATGGCTTGTCGAGAATCAACAGATTATTTAGGAGCATTATCTAATTATAATAAGGCTATACTTAGCAATCCTAATATTTCTGCAATATACAATAATAGAGGACTTATACATGAGGCATTAGGAAACACGCAGAGTGCAATTGACGATTATACTCAAGCACTCCTTATTAATCCTAGCCTTACTGAAGCTTATTATAATAGAGGAAACATCCGTAACAACTTGAGAGATACGCAGGGTGCAATTGATGATTATACTCAAGCACTTCTTATTAATCCTGCCGATACTGAATTATACTATAAGCGGGGTTTGGCTCATTCTTATTTAGGAGATAAGCAAGCTGCTATTTCAGACTATACTCAGGCAATTAAGCTTGATAATAATTATATTGATGCCTACTATGAACGAGCAGAAATTTACTCTAAATTAGGATACAAATTAGCTGTTATTGAAGATTTAACCACAATTATTAACATTGATCCTAATGAAGTTGGCGCTTATTTTAAGCTAGGAGATATTTATTATAATTTGGGGCTATATCAAGATGCTATATGGAACTATACACAGATTATTAAAAATATACCTACTCATAATTATGCTTACTATAATAGGGGAGTAGCTTGTTATAATTTAGGAGATAATCAAGGTGCTATTGAAGATTTTACATACCTTATTCAACTTTCACCACGTGATGCTAATAACTATTACTATCGTGGGTTAGCTCGTTTCAATGCAGGAGATAATCGAGGTGCTATTCAAGATTTATCAACTATTATTGCAATCAATTCTAATGATGCTCAAGCTTATTTCAAGCGCGGATTAATTTATTATAATTTGGGACTATATCAAGATGCAATTAGAGACTATAATCAGGCAATAAAAATTCTTCCTAATTGTGCTAACACCTATTACAATCGTGGCTTAACTCTTTTATCTTTAAAAAATAAGCAGGCCGCAATAGATGATTTTAAAAAAGCAGCCTATATTTACAAACAAGAAAATAATATTAATGATTACAATGAGACTCTTAAACGACTTGAATATATTCAGTGTGTTGATGTTGAGCTAAAATCAGCAGTAAGTATGAATTATACCCGTCTTCGTGACTTACTCGCAGCAGGGAAATGGAAAGAGGCTGATGAAGAAACAACGCGAGTTATGTTAGCAGTTGCAAAAAGGGAGCAGCTAGGCTCGCTAGATTTTAACAGCATTAATAATTTCCCATGTGAAGACCTCCATACGATTGATAAATTGTGGGTAAGATACAGTAATGAACGTTTTGGTTTTTCTATCCAAAAGCGTATTTATGAAAATGTGGGGGGAACAAAGAAACATAACAGCATAATTACGCAAGCTTTTGGCTATGCTGTGGGATGGAAAACAGCAACAGAGTGGTTTTATTACGGCGATATTACTTTTGATATAAATGCACCAAAAGGCCATCTCCCAAGACAAATATTAGTGGAAGAATCTAATGGATTTTTAGTATGTTCTTTTCATATCTTCTCTCGTGTTGAAACTTGTAATATTACCAACGATCAAAAGTCTCAAATCCAAAATTCAACATTACCAGAATTAGATAATACTGATTTAATATCAGCAGTAGGACAAGATTACAGAAAACTGCGTGACTACCTTGCACAAGGAAAATGGAAAGAAGCGGATGAGGAAACAGAAAGGGTAATGTTAGCCGTTATGAAACGGGAAAAGGAAGGTTGGTTAAGAATAGAAGATATTGATAATTTTCGCTGTGAGGATCTTCGCACCATTGACCAGCTATGGGTAAAATACAGCAATGGTAAGTTTGGTTTCTCTGTTCAACAAAGGATTTATAAAAGTTTTGGGGGAACTAAAAACTACAATGAGGAAGTTTGGCGAAACTTTGGGGACAAGGTAGGATGGCGAAACTTTGGCAGTTGGTTGTACTACACAAATATTACTTTTGATATAAAAGCACCAAAAGGACACCTCCCTATAGGAAGTGAAAAGAAGGATAGAGGAAGGAGGAGTCTCTTCTATCGCGTCGAGACTTGTAATCTATAAAATATAAGTCTTTTTATAAGTAAACTCCTACTAGAAATGATATCCAAGTATCAAAATATAAATAAAATCTTGATATTTTGGAATATTATCATTTTTAAAAACTAATTTGCTATAATTGTTATCGTAATTTATAAAAAAGTAAGAAAATGAAGAATTTTCATCGTGACCCTAATTATATTCACTATCTAGCTAAACAATTAGCTGGATCAGTTTTATCTCAGTCAGCATCTGGTTGTAGAAAAACACCTGAGTTCGATGTAAGAAAACCAGCTAAAAATGAGTATTCAAAAGGGTTAGAGGCTTTTCTGGAAAGAGCCTATATTCTCAATAAGCCTTAATTATTGAGAATTAATAGGAAACCAGCCTAGATTTAAGTAAATTTTCATAACAAAATCTAAATTTATATTACGAATACTATTTGAATACAAACTCAAAGTACCTCAGATTAGGGACAATAGAAGAGGTTTAATTAAAGAAAATTAATGATTATAACTCATGGAATTAGAAACTATTTTCTGTGAAATTGATGATTTTTGTACCTATTTTGAGCCAATGTTTCAAGCTCAACTTATCCCATCCCAAATAAAAAAAAGAATTAGACCCAGCCGATTATGTCTAAGTGAAATTATGACAATAATTGTGTATTTTCATCGCTCTAGTTACCGCAATTTTAAAGATTATTACCTGAAACATATCTTCAAATATTGCCAAGGTGAATTTCCCAATTTAGTGAGTTATCAAAGATTTGTTGAATTAATGCCAAATGCTTTAATTCCCTTGATGTATTATCTGAATACACGAAAAGGACTCAATACAGGTATAAGTTTTATTGATAGTACCTCTATTCCCATTTGTCATTCTAAAAGAGCCAAGACAAATAAGGTCTTTAAAGATTTAGCTGGCTGGGGGAAAAGTTCTATTTGTTGGTATTTTGGGTTTAAACTTCATTTGATTATTAATGATCAAGGAGAGTTACTTGCGTTTCAAATTACTCCTGGAAATACAGATGACCGAAAACCTGTTCCCACTTTGACTAAGAACTTATTTGGGAAAATATTTGGAGACAAAGGATATATTTCTCAAAAACTCTGGCTTGAACTTTGGTCTAATGGACTCAAATTAATCACTCCTTTCAAGAAAAATATGCGGAATAAGCTCTTGTCCCTGGAGGAGAAATTAATGCTCCGAAAACGCTCTTTAATTGAAACTGTTAATGACCAACTCAAAAATATTTCACAACTTGCTCATTCTCGACATCGAAGTGTTACTAATTTCATGGTTAATGTTGTTGCTGCAATAATAGCTTATACTTGGCAACCTAAAAAACCTTCTTTAAGATTTGATGAAAATGAAATTGAAACCTTACCAGTTTTATTAGCTTAATTACCAATTAAATATCAATATTACCTAATAGTAAATACATTTCAAAAAATTAATTTTTTGAGAACTTTTTGGCGTGGGCTTTAATTCTCAATAACCAATACTTATTGACAGAACTGTTGCTGTTACGTACTTTTAGACTTTTTATTTACATCGAACTCAGGTGATTTTGCTGCTTCTCGTGCTTATTATGCCATGTTTTATATAGCTGAAGCATTCCTAGTAAGTGAAAATCTTAGTTTTAGCAAACACTCTGCTGTAATTAGTAAGTTTGGCGAACTTTTTGCCAGAACTAGTAAAATTGATCCCAAATTTCACCGTTATCTAATTGATGCAGAACAGATACGTTTAAAGGGAGATTATGATCGTTCTGAACGTTTAACTGCTGAAGATGCAAAACTACTGATTGAAAGAACCGAAGAGTTCCTAGAATTAGTAAACTATCTATCATCTTGCTAATTCAAATAAATCAATGGTTAAATAAATAATGGTAATCTAACAGTAATATCAAGAATAATTGTAGCTTGCTTCCCGAAGGGTACGCAGATAAACGCAGATAAACACAGATAAAAATGGACAATCAAAATTCAAAACACGAGATTTTCAAACAACATCCTGTTAATCCTAAAATCCTGGACATCCTGATTCAGACAAATGCAAAATTGAGAAATACTGGAGAGAATCATGAAAATCACCTACGACGCAGAAGTTGATGTTTTAAGAATTATATTCAGCAATATACCAATTGAAGAAAGTGATGAAGAAAAACCAGGAATCATTTTAGATTATGACGACGCTGGAAATATTGTAGGAATTGAAATAATAGACGCTTCTAAACGTATATATAACCCATGTTTGTTTGAGTATTCTGTTAATAATTCGTAAGTTGAGTTGACATAAAAGCACCATTTGTATTAAATGAGAAGATTAACAACAGAAGTCGGGGATCTGAATTTTGTCAGAATCAGGATATCCAAGATTAAAGGATTTACAGGATTTTAGTTTGTGGTCAAAGATACCCGACTTCTAAACATAATTAATTGCGTGAATGAAAAGATTAATCAAAGAAGTCGGGGATCTGAATCTCTCTACTTTTTTGAGCAATTTTATATTTTAAGACTTGACAAGACGATTATTCCGGTATGGAATCTTCATCTTCTAATTCTCCTAATGCGGAAATAATCACAGAAGGTCTATCAGGAAATTCTGCCACAAGTTTTAAATCTCCTCCCATAGCTTTTACATAACTACGTAATGTAGAAAGTAAAAGATCCGCCCGTTTTTCTAATCTAGAAACACTATCTTGACGGATTCCTAATAATTCTGCCATAGATTCTTGAGTTAATTTTCTGGCTTTTCTCATATCTTGAAGAGTCATATTTTCCAAAATCAGTTCTTGGGCGCGGGCTTCAATTTTTGCCCGCTGTTCCGGTGGTAATTGTGCCATGATATCACTTAATTTTGTCGCCATATTTTTATTCTCCTTTGTCTTTTAATTCCTGAAGATGGGAGTCAAATCTTTTATCTGCTTTTGTAATTAATTGTTTGTAAAATCTTTTTTCACTTGTTCCAGCTTTATTACCAGCTACAAGTAATATTGCTTTCTTTTTTGGATCAAAAGCAAAAGCTATTCGCCACACACCATCGTCCGCATAAAAACGCAGTTCTTTCATATTTTTATGTCGAGAACCTTTAAGTGTATCAGCATGAGGTCTACGTAGGAGTGGACCGGCGGATTCTAGTAATTTTGTGTGTGCAAGAAGTTCTTCCTGTACTTCTGTTGTTAGTTCAGAAAATTCAGGTAGAAATTCGTCATGAAATAAAATTTCCCATGTCATGAATTTATTATGGCTTAGAATCCATATTTATTCAAGTATCAGATCAATCGCTTTCGTTGTATGTAGAACTTCATACCTCAAATCAGCAACGCCAAAATTATTAAGTCAGAATCAGGATATCCAGGATTTGAGGATTTACAGGATTTTATTTTCTGATGAAATCTTTCCCAATTCTGAGATAATTAATTAGATGAACGAGAAAATTACTCCCTTCCCACACAAAGATAACTGATATTTTTTCTCTGTGTCCTCTGTGTCTCTGTGGTATGGCTAACGCCACGCTCCGCGAACGTTTAAAAAAATTAGTAATCTAACAGTAATATCAAGAATAATTGTAGCTTGCTTCCCGAAGGGTACGCAGATAAACGCAGATGAACACAGATAAAGATGGACAATCAAAAATCGGCGTTGCTGAATCGAGGTATGAAATTTCCAAATTGAACCTTTAAAAATCTTACCTTTGCGTCTTTGCGCCTTTGCGTGAGACTAAAATTCATACCCTTAATCAGCAACGCCCAAAAATCAAAACATGATACTTTCAAACAACATCCTGTAAATCCTTAAATCCTGGATATCCTGATTCAGACAAATTAAAATATTAGTACACCACAAATCAAATCAAAATCCTGGACATCCTGATTCAGACAAATAGTTAAGATTCTGTACTGGTAAAGTCTATTTTTTCATAAATATCAGCCAGAGAAATTTGACAAGCAACAGAAGTTAAATTTAAAGTATCATTAATATCTTCATATTCTAAAAACATCCATTTTCTATTATCAGTTTTGACATATTGTTCAACGTGAATTGTGTATTGGTCAATTAAAATATATTCTTGAAAACTAGCAATAGCCCGATAAGCTGCAAACTTTTCATCTCTATCATAACCTTTGGTAGATTTTGATAACACTTCAGCAATCATAACTGGATTAATAATAGTGTCATTTCTTCCTTCTGCAAACGCTAGGGGAGTTTGGACAACCATTACATCAGGATAAGTATGAATCCGTTGTTTAGGAATCCAAAGCCGTTGGTCAGTATAATAGACTTCGTAAGGCTGACGCTTGAGGGCAAAATGTATGGCAACATATAAATTACCAGCTATTTTATTATGATTTGGTGTTCCGCCTGTCATGGGGATAATTAATCCATCAATATATTCATGACGTAATTCTGAATTTACCTCAAATTCTAGGTATTCTTCAGGTGAGTAGTAGCGTATTTCTTGTGCAATAGTCATTTATGGGGTAATAAAGTTTAGTTAAGCCTAAAAATCAACATTATCAAATTTTTAGTTGGGTTGCGCTTTTGCTTAACCCAACCTACCATTTTTTAACTTTACTTTACGCAAAGACACAAAAAACTCTTTGTGTCTTTGCTGATTAGCCTCTACCTTTCAGGATCTCTAAAAGAGATGGTGCGAAACAAAACTCAAATGGGTTGAATGTTATCCCGCAGCGTCAGGTAATGGTTTTTTGGGTGTTGCTAGTTGCAGGATGATTTCTAGTAACCAAGGGGCGAGACGTTGGCATAATACGGCTAAGTGAGATTGCCAGCCGACTAGGATTTCTGCGGTATCGTTTTCTATGCCGATGACGAGCGCTTGAGCGACTTGTTCGGGTGTCATGGGAATTACTCCCCGAAATGATTGCAAGTCACGCACCATGTCTGTTTCGGTGAGGGAAGGGAGTAGGGCGATAACGCGAATATTGTGTTGGGCGAGTTCTTGACGTAGTGCCTGGGTAAATCCGACAATGGCAAATTTAGTGGCGGAATATGTGGCCATTGTCGGTGCGGCAACTTTCCCCATTAAACTGGAGACATTGACAATGATTCCCTTTTTTTGACTAACCATGCGTTTGGCTATCAAGCTGGTGAGGGTGTACATTCCCAACAAATTGACGGAGAGTTCTTCTTGCAGTTGGGGAAGTTTTGATTGCAGAAACGAGTTTTGATGTGCGACTCCGGCACAATTTACGAGGAGATGAATTGGTCCATAACTGCGCCACAGTTGAGCTACGGCTATGTTAACGTTGATGGAGTGGGTTAAGTCCAAAGCCATGATTGTAGTTTCTACGCCTAAAGCTTCAATTTCGGCGGCTACTTCGGCTAACTTTTGGCGATCGCGTGCTACCAATATTAACCTTTTCATGCCTTGTTTGGCTAATTCTAGGGCGATCGCTTTACCAATGCCACGAGAAGCCCCGGTAATGAGTGCAACTTTTCCTTGAATCTTCATCGGGTTTCACCTCTAAATTCTTCATTCTTCGTCTTCCTGTTGCGTTCTTGGCAATCAATAGGTAAGACAATTAATGAACAGTACACAAAAATCAAATCTCCATGCAGTGACAAGATGGAAGCTACTTTTTATGCTCATTTGCAATACCCCTTTATTGCTTCTCGAAAGTAGAAATTCCTGGTTGTCAGCATGGGAATAATCAACATAAAAGACTTTTGGCAGGATGGATAAAGCTCATTGATTTCACCTCTTTTAAATAATCCGAGCATTCACCAGTGCTGTCGTACCCACACACACTAGCAACTAAATCAAGTTATTGCAATATTTTTTAATCAGGATTCCTGATCAGTCATTTTCGTAAGATATATATATGGCAGTCGTGATTGATATAAGTTTTTATGAATAGTCAGCAATTTATATCATGATCCCCTCACAATTCTGGGAATTTTGTGACCATGAATACATTTTTTTAACTTATTCAAGACAATTAATCTGTTGCATTTCTAGGGGATTAATTATAATTTTTGGTGAAACAACACTAATTTATCTGTGGTCAAATATTATTATTTTGTGTAAGTAGGTGAACACAATAAAACCAAACTGTGTAAAGAAACGTAAAATCGCCCAAACCCTCTTCACTCTTGCCTCTTGCCTCTTGCCTTTTGCCTTGCCATAACGACAATTTTCAACGCCAACCTACTTAACTGCTGATAATATAGACAAATTTGCTAACGAATCCCCCAAAACAGCAGTTAAGTAAGTGGATGTAAAATAACCAAAATGTGTAACGATATGTAAATTCACCTCAATGCGTTATTGTGGTTGAGTTTTAGCCATTTCACAAAACGAAATATATTTTGATTCTCCCCCGCCCACCTACTTAAAATTACCTTGGTAACAGCTTATCAGGTTTTACTCTGCGGGTGTATTTGAAAACCCTTACTCTGTCCATAAAATACAGTTTTAAACTGTACCTGATTTGTACCAGGATTGTAGAGAGTATAGGTTGCTTGTCCTGGTATCCGTCCCACATTTCCGACCCCAATCACTTGACGAGGGGTAACTGTGACTGTTTGTGGGGAAAATTGATGATCAAGAGTAATGATTTCACTGGTAATAGATCCTGCTTGTAACTGATACTGAAAAGTTAACCCAGAACGACCGCAAAATAGATTATTTGCTTGCATTCTTGATAATCTATCTAACATTTGAATAGGAGGAGTATCGGGGGTCAATTCATCATTTACCCCCATTGTCGAACCATATATTAATAAACAATCTAATTCAAAAAAACCAAAATCGAGCGATCGCAACCATTGTACAGTCTGACGGGAAACACAATCCCACAACATCTGCACCGTATCACCCCCATATTTTGCCAGCAATTCCGGTGCGTCTCCAGTCGGACCCAAACCATGTAAAATCAAACACTGTTCTTCCCACCATCCCTTGCAAATCATTGGTTCTAATTCACCCCGACGAGGTGATTTCACCCTTGCCACTAGCTGTTCACATTCCCGTCGCGGTCCAACTAAATCACCGATGATATACAATGCCTCTAAATAACGATTTCTCGGCTTAATATCAGCTATCACAGCCTCATAAGCTGCTAAATTTCCTTCAATTCCGCTTAAAATTGCCCACATAATCAATTTTAGATTTTAGATTTTGGATTAGTTATTAGGACTTACGCATTGAGGAAGTTCACCAAATATGAAATGTGGATTTTATCTGTTGTAGGGTGCGTCAGACCCGATAATTTCACAAAAAACAGATTTTCTCTATCTGACGCACCTACTCAATCAGTTATTCCCAAAACTGAAAACGACGCAATTTCGTTTATTCATATCATGGCAGGTTTTACATTGCCTAAATCCTAGTTATTTTATCTAGTACAAACATGAGTTGGATCATCTGCGCGTTCAGCATACTCCAAACCATGCGCTAAACGCCAAGCAAAGATTTCTGGTAATCCCTTCTCTATAATTGCTGCACAGGTTTTTTGATAATCATAGGTCACTTCCCGCAAAGTCACCCCTTGAGTATCAGTTTCATAAATTACATAAGTTGCATTTGGTCGTCCATGTCGAGGTTCTCCAACAGAACCAACATTAACAATCTTCTTCAGCGCAGATGAAAAGCTAATTTTCCGTGATGCTGCTTGATTAGCAACTTGAACTTGTAACTCACCAGCATCAAGATTACGACTATAGGGAACATGAGTATGTCCACAAAACAGCACATCTGCACCTGTGGAAAGTACCCGTTCTAAGGCCACAAAAGCATCAAGTTCAGGTAACAAATATTCATGATTACTATGGGGACTACCATGAACAAAAGCTAAATTTTGCCACTGGAGACTATAGGGTAAACTGGCTAAAAATTCGCGGTTTTCTGGATGAATTTCCTTATTTGTCCATTCATGAGCTTGAAAACCTCTTTTTTCTGCTAATAATGAAGGATAACTACAATCGCAAGCATTCAATCCTTCCACAATATCTTCATCCCAACAACCAGCACAGGTAGGAATATCTAAAGAGCGAATTTGGTTAATTACCGCATTAGGATGGGGTCCATATCCTACCAAATCACCAACACAAAATATCTTCTCGGCTTTTTGTTGGTTAATATCTAATAATACAGCATTTAAGGCTTCATAATTACCATGAATACATGAGATAACAGCTATTTTCATACTTGTTGACCTTCTAATAAAATTTGTTGTACTTGTTGTTGATATTGAAAAATTAAGGATTCCGATAAACAGCAATCCGATAATGTTGCTTTTAAAGCTGTTTTATCTAAATTCTTGCCTACTATTTCTATGCCACTAAACCGCTGAGGTCTACCTTGTAAATGTCGTGGTAAGTCTAATTCTAAAAAATCTATTTGGGGAACACCATTGACAAAATCACAGTAAAGAGAACGCCCATCATTAACATCGAGAATTGCCTTAGCACGGGTAACAATCCCATAAGCACCATGAGTTATTTCATACCAAAATTCATCCAAACTATTTTCATCAATTACTTGCCCCGTAGTTTCTACCCGCCATAAATTTTCTACAATTATAGTTGGAACTGGTGCGCCATAGATAATTTCATTTGCCCAACTATCATATTCAGAGTTTTTTAACTCCTCTGGAATAATTGCTATAGCCTGGTAAGTGAGATGATCTAATATTTTTGATATACTATTTAACTCTAGATAAGAACCTAATTCAACATAAACACTATCTGCTGTGGGGATGTGATATAGAAATTCAATTTCTTGACCATCACCAAATATTTTCAGATCAGGAAATTCAGTGGCTATTTTAGTTTGATCAATGGGAATATTCCCCGTTCCTGGAGAAAAATAAATTACTTTTTCAATAGATTTAATATCTCGAATTTGTTGACAGATCCAGGTAGTTTTTCCAGATCCAAATAATCCAGCGACAACGGTAATAATTGGTAAAGTCATAATCAATATAAATTATAATTTATGAGATAAAATTCCCACAGAATTAAAAAAACAACTTCTTGCTCCAGTATGACAGGCAATATCACCAACTTGCTCAATTTTGATGAGAATTGTATCACCATCACAATCATAAAAAAGCTCTTTTACCTTTTGAATATGTGTAGATGTTGCCCCCTTATGCCACAACTGAGAACGGGAACGACTCCAATAATAAACTTCACCTGTAGCCAGGGTTTTTTGAATTGATTCTGCATTCATCCAAGCCATCATTAGAACAGTACCATCAAGATAATCTTGAGCTATAGCCGGAATTAACCCCTGCTCATTAAATTTCAAATTTCCAATCATGATAACTTATCCCTTTTTATCTGCGTTTATCTGCGTTTATCTGCGTTCAAATATCAATATAATGTAGAGATAAAAAATCTCTTATCCCTACATCACACAAAGCCTATTTAAAATTAGCACTGTGGCGAATCAAATTCATAAATTCTTCACGAGTCCGTGCGTCTTCAGAAAACACCCCACGCATGGCGCTGGTAACAGTCCAAGAACCTGGTTTTTGGACTCCTCTCATCACCATACACATATGAGTTGCTTCAATTACCACTGCAACTCCTTGAGGCTTGAGTAAACCTTGCAGTGCATTAGCAATTTGTAAAGTCAGCCTTTCTTGCACTTGTAAACGTCGAGCATACATTTCACAAATGCGGGCAATTTTTGATAAACCTATCACCTTACCATTAGGAATATAAGCAACATGAGCGCGACCAATGATTGGTAATATGTGGTGTTCGCAGGAACTAAAAATATCAATATCCCTGACTAACACCATTTCATTTGCATCTTCTGTAAATACTGCTCCATTTAGCAATTCATCTACAGATTGATCATATCCATTGGTCAGAAATTTTAAGGCTTTAACAACTCTTTTAGGAGTATCCTTTAATCCCTCACGGTCTGGATTTTCTCCTAATCCAATCAGTAAAGTGCGTACAGCTTGCATCATCTCTGCTTCTGTTACGGTTGGTTGTTGCTGATGAGATAAAGATGAAATTACATCAGCAGCAGTTAGTTCTGGACGAATGGATAAAGTCATTATTTGAATTTAATAGAATGAGTTATGACGGAAGTTAATAGTTAAATATCTATGAATAACTACTAACTAAAAAAAGAGAATTTATCAACACTTTTAAATTATAACAAACATTTGTTAAGTTTTGTGTAAATCTCATTATTATCCAGTTTTCTGCCAACAAAAACTACCTGGTTTTTAGGTTGATTAGGCCATTCGTCAGCGTTCAATGTGTAACGAGGTCCACTCAGTTGAAAAATATGACGTAAATCACTATCACTAAACCATAAAATACCCTTAGCTCGAAATACATTCTCTGGCATTTCTTCGGTTAAGAAATTCTCAAATTTATGGACATCAAATGGTCTATCGGTTTGGAAAGAAATGGAAACAAACCCATCATTTTCTAAATGATCGGAGTGATGATGGTGATGTTCATGTGCATGATGATGTTCATGTTCATGTTTATGGTGATCTTCATTATCAATGGCAATATACTGATCTTTTGGTGTTAAACCCACATCTAAAATTAGAGGTAAAGCAACTTCACCGTATTGAGTATGTAAAATTCTCGCTCCATGTTTAATATCATGGATGAAATTTTCTACTTCTTGTAGTTTTTCTGCGGTAACAAGGTCTGTTTTATTGAGGAGAATAATATCTCCATAGGTAATCTGTTTTAAAGCTGCTTCACTCTGAAAATGTTCTTCGTTAAAAGCTTCAGCATCTACTACTGTGAGAATTGAATCTATATTGGTTAGATCTCTGAGTTCTGTGCCAAAAAAAGTTAAGATAATCGGTAAGGGATCAGCTACACCTGTGGTTTCAATAACTAGATAATCAATCCGTTCTTCTCGTTCTAAAACTCGATAAACAGCATCAACTAAACCATCATTAATTGTACAACATATACAGCCATTACTAAGTTCTACCATATCTTGGTCTACAGAAATTAGTAATTGACTATCAATGTTGATATCGCCAAACTCATTAACGAGGACAGCGACTTTTAAATCTTGTTTGTTCTGAAGAATTTGATTTAAAAGTGTGGTTTTTCCACTTCCTAAAAATCCGGTAATAATAGTTACGGGCATTCCTTGTTTGGGAATTTCAGGAATGATGTTTGTTGTGTCGAGAGTGATGGTATTCATATCAAAATTTAGTGGTTTTATTTGTTGACTGTTTAAATCAGTGTTCTTAAAAGATTACTGACTTCTTTGATCTTAATGTTTTATCACTTGTAAATGATCTACAAGTTCACTTAAAGTCAAAACTCCTAAATCTCCAGCTTGTCTACTTCTGACACTCAAAGTTTTGCTTTCTACTTCTTTCTTACCAACAACGGCAACAACGGGAATTTTTTCCAATTGTGCTGTCCGAATTTGTTTCCCTAAACGTTCACCACTGCTATCTACTTCTACCCTAAATCCAACTTTTTTAAAATCTGCTGCTACTGATTTTGCATATTCTCGAAAGTCATCACTTACAGGTAACAACCGCAATTGTACAGGTGCTAACCACAAGGGGAAATCCCCTGCATAGTTCTCAATTAAAATGCCAAAAAAGCGTTCCAAAGAACCAAAAATAGCCCGATGAATCATAATTGGTCTTTGCCGACTACCATCAGCAGCAATATATTCCATATCAAACCTTTCTGGCAAATTAAAATCTACCTGAATAGTTGAACATTGCCACAAACGACCAATAGCATCTTTTATTTTAATGTCTATCTTTGGTCCATAGAAAGCTCCACCACCTGCATCAACAACATAATTCCAGCCTTTAGTATTTAAAGCTTGTTCTAGTGCTGTTGTGGCTAATTCCCAAACATCATCAGTTCCGACTGATTTATCAGGACGGGTAGAAAGATTGACCTCATATTCTTTAAAACCAAAATCTGATAAAACCTGCTCAGTGAGATTTAAAACTCCTAGTATTTCATCAGCAATTTGGTCAGGTAAACAAAAGATATGAGCATCATCTTGAGTAAATCCTCTCACTCGCATTAAACCATGTAATGCTCCAGATCGTTCATAACGATAAACAGTTCCTAATTCTGCCCATCTTAATGGTAATTCTCGGTAGGAATGAAGTTGATGTTTATAAGTTAGAACATGAAAAGGGCAATTCATGGGCTTAATTTGATAAGCCTGATTTTCCACATCTATCGAGTCAAACATACTTTCTTGATAAAAGTCAAAATGACCCGATGTTTTCCATAGGTTGAGATTGGCTATGTGAGGTGTATACAGTAATTGATAACCAGATTCTAGATGAGATTTGCGCCAATAATCTTCAATTATGTAGCGAATAATTGCGCCTTTGGGATGCCAAAATACTAAACCACCACCGGCTTCTTCTTGAATACTAAATAAGTTAAGTTCTTGACCTAACTTGCGATGATCTCGACGGAGGGCTTCTTCTCTTAGTTGGAGGTAATTTTCTAATTCTGCTTTTGTTTGCCAAGCTGTCCCGTAAATCCGTTGTAGCTGAGGTTTAGTTTCATCACCTTGCCAATAAGCACCAGCAACATTTAATAATTTAAAGGCATGAGGATCAATTTCACCAGTAAAGTTAATGTGAGGACCTGCACACAAATCCCACCAATAGTTATTCGCTGGTTGAATATCTGTGACAAACAATGAAGTTTCTGAATTACCAGTTTCGGGAGTACCAATGAAGTAGCGGGTGATAATTTCTGATTCGGGTATACGCTCTAAGATTTCTAGTTTGTAAGGTTCATTTAATTCGGCAATTTCGGCACGAATTTCGGCTCGTTCTACCTCTTCCCGGATAATAGGTAGGTTCACTTTGATTATCCGTTGCATTTCGATTTCAATTTTGCCTAAGTCATCAGGGGTGATGCTGACTGGACAATCAAAATCGTAGTAGAATCCAATTTCTGTGACGGGGCCAATTGCTACCTTAGTCCCTGGAAATAGTCTTTGTACCGCCATTGCCATGATATGGGCGCTGGTGTGCCGAATTCGTGTAAGTTTGTCGTCTTCGTGCAGGTTCAAGGTGTCTTGAGACTGGGTTATTGAACTGACCATATCAAACAAAAATGAGAATCGTTATCAGTCTAGCGCAAAAAGGTGTGAATGTTACTAATTTTGGAGTTGATTTTGGGGAAAATATTTTGAAGTGTTGTTAGCTGGCTTTAACTTCAGTGATACTATGAGAAAAAGATACACTGGGCTTAACGATCGCTGGGACAATTTTTTCACAAGCCATTCTTGCACCGGATAAATTTCTGGCTGTCGGACCAACTTGTAAAGCTGCTAAACCACCCATGATAAATAATTCACAACCAGGCCAACGCAGATAGCTGTCTAAAACTGGCAAACCTTTAACAATTTGGATGGGATAAGCGGTTAAGATATCTTGCAATAATGGTTCAGTGGTGACATCGAATTTAGTACCTGTGGCTAACCAAATATAATCACACTCGAATATATGACCATCGCTACATTCTACCTGCCAATTATGACTTAACCATTTAGCTTTAACTATTTGACAGTTTTCATCAATTCTAATATTACCACGATGATGTTCTTTGCGTAATTGGGTGGCGATTGCTGGTGTCATAGAACCACCGTTTCTAGCTTGCTGGATCATCATCCACCGTTGTTCCCAATCTCCTTCAAAAAATCCTTTGAGATATTTTGGTCCTAACCAACCCGGTTCAGCATCAAATAGTTTTTCTGATAACTGTCTTCGGATCATCAAATTGACTTTTGCACCATGAGCGATCGCACCTACAGCCAAATGTCCACTTGTCAAACCACCACCAACAATTAAGACTCTTTGAGACTTTAACTGTAATTTACGTAAATCTACAGTTTGAGAATGGCAAAGTTTATGTTCTGGATAGGGTGAAGGAATCTGACTTACCCAATCAGGGATATGTATCTTACCACTACCAGTTGCCAACACAACTCGCCGGGCAGTTACCATTTGTCCATCTTCTAACCATAGCTGGAATTGAGGACGAAAATGATCAAATGACGGTTTAACACTACTTACAGCCAAAGGGATAACCTGCTCCTGCAACTGATAGGATGTAATCACATCCTCACAAAAATCTTCAAATAGGCGCGTTCCAGGTAAATCATAGGGGGGAAATAGTTCCTCAGACCGAGATTCAGAAAATTTCCTTAAAGCGAAGGGGTTGGGGTGGGGATGATGAACAGCAGGAGAGCGCAAATGAGGAATTTCCAAAGCCGCAAATTGCTGTTTCCAGTTACTTATCCATGTACCACTGGGATCAAACACTACAATTTTACCCTTCATTGTTTGCCGTTTTTGCAGCAAATGGGCAACTAAGGTAAGAGCATGAGGACCAGCACCAATAATTGCTAAGTCAATTTTTGCAGGAACTGTAGTCATAATAAATAATAGGGAGATAAGGACTGGCAACTATTACATCAACATCAGTGCCACTTCTTTAGCAAAATAAGTCAAGATTAAATCAGCACCAGCCCGCTTCATGCTGGTTAAAGTTTCTAAAATCACCTTTTTCTCGTCAATCCAACCATGTTGAGCCGCAGCTTTAATCATTGCGTATTCGCCACTAACGTTATATGCGGCGACTGGTAAATTTGTGGCTGTTTTTACTTGACATATTATGTCTAGATATGCTAGGGCTGGTTTGACCATAATGATATCTGCACCTTCAGCAATATCCAGTTCAATTTCTTTTAAAGCTTCTTTAGCGTTAGCTGCGTCCATTTGATAGGTTTTTTTGTCGCCAAATTTGGGGGCTGAATCTAAAGCGTCCCGGAATGGTCCATAGTAGGCTGAGGCGTATTTTGCTGAGTATGCCAAAATCCCGACATTGATATAACCTTCAGCGTCTAAAGCTTGACGGATTGCGCCGATTCTACCATCCATCATATCCGAAGGAGCAACAAAATCCGCGCCGGCTTCTGCTTGGGAAAGTGCCATTTTTACTAACACTTCTATGGTTTGATCATTGAGAATTTTGCCATTTTCATCAACTAAACCATCATGGCCATGAGTTGTGAAGGGGTCTAGAGCAACATCAGTAATAATGATGATTTCTGGAACTGCGTTTTTAATGGCTTTGACGGTTTCCTGCACCAATCCCTCTGGGTTGTAGCTTTCTGTAGCTGTGTCGTCTTTTTGTTCTTCGGGAATAACTGGGAATAGTGCGATCGCATTAATACCCAATTGTGACACTGCGGCTATTTCTTCCAGGAGTAAATCTAAAGAATAACGATAACATCCTGGCATGGAAACAATTTCTATTTTTGTGCTTTCACCTTCCATGACAAACATCGGATAGATCAAATCATCTACAGTTAAAATCGTTTCCCGCACCATTTTTCGGAGGGTTGCAGTGCGACGGAGACGACGGGGACGTTGAGTCAGATGTAAGGCTTGATTGGTAGACGAGTTCTCAGACGACATAATAGCTCTGTAAAAATGATAATCATTATTATAGTCGTATTACATAAGTCCTAACAACAATACCTTCTCCATTTTTTGTAGGTTGGATTAAGCGACAGCGCAACCCAAGGTATTTGTTGGGTGAGCCTCCCGTCAGGGATACGTCCCTCAACCTCAATCCAACCTACAAATCAAGACTTTTTTCAATTGGAACGAGAATCTTGAGGTAAAATCATTTCCCGAATGGCTGTGGCTGTGGCTGGGGCGAGTAAAACCCCATTGCGGTAGTGTCCCGTAGCCAGGAGTATATTTGTAAAACCCGGTAGTTTATCAATTACTGGCGCTGGTCTGCCTTCGGGACGGGGGCGCAACCCTGACCAAGTGCGGAGAACCTTGGCTGCGGCTAACTCTGGGGCGAAGGCGATCGCCTGTTGTCTGACAATATCCAATAATTCCTGACTTGCAGATATTTGATTTTCATGATTGGGAAATTCTACGGTTGCTCCCACCCAATAATCACCATTTCCCATTGGTACAATATGCACATCATTACCAGTAATTACAGGTTGAAAATCGGGATTTCCTAAACTGCGTCCTAAGCTCAAATATAAAGCTTGTCCCAGCACTGGACGGATATTTACCATTTGATCTAATTGTGCAGTTAAGGCTGTTGAACCCAAACCCGCAGACATAATAAACCAATCAGCGGTAACTTTGCCCTCTGTAGTTTCAATAAAATTACATTTACGCGCTTCTCCCAATCCTTTTTTGATGTGTAAAGGTGTTGGGGGAGGAGGAGGAGGCGTTTCTGTGCCGGTCACAGACACACCAAACTTGAAATTTACGCCATTACGTTGGGCTGCATCTACTAAAGCTAAAGTTAAAGCTGTGGCATTTAGTTGTAAGTCTTGGGGAGAATAGACAGCACCAATAATTTGCGGATGACTGATTTGGGGACAATATTTTTGCAGTTGTTCTTGATCCCAAACTTGTAATTCCCAACCTTGGGATTGGCGAATTTCTCGCAGTTGTTCCCATTCGGAAAGGACTTCAACGCCACTTTCTAAGGGACGCTCTAAGTTTTCTGATAATAGCATTACGATTCCTTGCCGATTACAAGGGATTTTCCGCCCTGTAATTCCTTCTAATTCAGGAATCAAACTTTCATAGCGTTGGATGCTACTTTGTCGCATTCGCCAAGCAATACCCTTGGTTTTATGGCTAATTACACCCATTAACACACCGAGAGCGGCGCTGGTAGAACCTTGTGCTGGTTGTTTTTGCTCGAAAACGGTGATGTTTAAACCTTTAACTTGGCTGAGTTCATAGGCGATCGCCGCCCCAACCACGCCACAGCCGATAATTACTACATTCATGGTTTTTGCGCTTGAGTTAGGGGTGAAGCATGAAAAGTCTTCCTCTCCACCCTATCACTCCATTACCCTAGCATTTTGTGATTCAAGACTCGAAAGGAGGCAGGGGAGCAAGAGGTAGGGAGAGGGGAAGCAAGCAGGGGAGAAATTTCTTTCTTTCTTCTTCTTTCTTCTTCCTCCTGACTCCTGGGCGCAGGACCTGCGCCCCTACGCTCCTCTTTTAGCTACTCTTTTCGGGAACTAGTTCTAAGAATTTGTCAATATCCGCAAACACTTCTTGGTATTTACTCGCAGCTAGGCTAGTATTACCCGCAGCGGCAGCTTGATCAATTCTTACTAGGTCATTCAACAAATCTTTGCTAATTTGTCGAGCTTGAGCTTGGTTTTGCTTGGCTAGGTTGGGAATGATATAAGTCATATTTAATCTAGCTTCTGTCATCGGTCCGTGAATAAAATTACCCACTTTCACCCATTCACCTGCTTTAATCAGGTTTTGGAGTTCGGAAGAGCGATCGCGCACCATCTGAATTCCGGGAACATATTCCTGAATTTTCGCAACTTCCGCCGCCGTATAAGATGGTGGTACAGTAACAACAGTAGGACTACCACAACTAATCAAAAATGTGGCTAATAGTACAAAAATCAGTGAAAAAATAGAACGTTGACGCACCATAAATGGAAATTAATTTTTTGTTTGTTTACAGATTAACAGTGTTATTTTAGATCGCTATGTAATGAACCGTTACAATTAACTCAGGTTTTTCTGTCTTGATCTTCCCCGCAGACCAACCGCATAGAGGAGTATTATTGAGTGAACGCAGCCGAACAAGCCACAAACCTAGAATTTGCCAGCAAAATTGCTACGGTAGTAAATTTATTTAAATATGAATTTCCTGATGTCAAATCCGATCTTAAACCCTGGCACAATGACCCAGAAACCAGAGAACTAGTAGATCCAGATTCTATAGACATTGGTTTTCACTTTCCTGGCATTAGCAAATCTTGGCGCTGTCGCAGTATTTTGATTCAAATCCGATTTTATCAAGATCCGATTAATAATCACCGTCGCGCCATTGGTGTCGAAGCCGCTGGATTTGATCACAGTGGGGAAGTTTGGCGACTTTCCACTATTGAAACCTGGAGTTTTGTCGGTGACTCCACACCCTCTGCTGAAGTTCGGGAAAAACTGAAACAGGTTTGTCGGCAAATTTTAGAGGTGTTTAATCAGCCGAGTCTGTAAAAATGAGAGTATTGAAAAAATAGTAGAAAAAGCTCTTGAAGATGGTCACTTATACTCCGCAAGGGAATAAATTGAGCTTTTGCTTCAAGGTAATATATGGATGTAAAAACCCAAGTTAAGTAGTGAGACAGAATTAATTACACAGTGTTATTGCGTAAGCGTTGCGTGGCGTTAGCCATATGGAACGAAGTGAAATGAAGCAATTCCAAGGGTTGTGATTGCTTCCCTTCCCTCGCAATGACTGGTATAACACCGACAATGGAGGCAGGAGTTGGGCATACAGTAAGAGACTTCCAAATAAAAAAATGTCCCAAAACTGATGCAGAAATTCTCTCTCTGTGTACTCTGTGCCTCTGTGGTTCGTTTCTTAGGATAATTTATTTCTTGGAAGTCTCTAAAAGACTTTTATTCCTTAATTCTTACTGCTTTCATATTTTTATTCACGTACTAATACTTGTGTACCTATACTTACTTGGCTATACAACATTCTGACATCAGAATTACGCATTCTTAGACAACCGTGAGAAACAGCCGCCCCTAGTAAATCAACATCTGGTGTGCCATGAAAGCCGAGTTGATTCCGACCATCAGACCAAAAACCAATCCATCTATCCCCTAAAGGACTGTCAGAACCGCCCTCGAAAACAGCATTTGTAATGGGATGTCGCCAAATGGGGTCGTGTTCCTTGTGGATGATTTTAAAATTGCCTGTTGGTGTTTCCCAGCCTTTTTTACCGATAGCAATGGGATAACTAGCTATTATTTCATTATATTGAGAAACATAGACACGGCGATCGCTCAAATCCACCACTACTTGAGTTGTATTTGATACTGGCATTGATCCCTGAGAACTCTTGACCGGATCTGTAACTTGATCCTGACTTGACCTTTGTGTTCTCCAAACAGCAGCTTTTTGGGGAGAGTTAGGCACAGAAGCCGCAATTGCACTGTTGCCAATTTCCACTGATGAACCCTGTGGATAAATCTCTGTGGATATAGACTGATTTAATTGTCCTTTTGTTGTCATATTGTGCCAATGGACAGCCAGAGATAAAATTGCTGTACCAAAACAGAGAAACATGACCATACTCGCTACAGATTCATTTCTTGCCATTGCCATCGCCTATTCATCGCCTATTATTTATCCCTGACACATCTGGCTAAAGGTGACTGATCATTGATCATTAAGTAAGTACCAGTCAAGTATTTAGTGGACATTTGCTAATCTGATCACCATCCCTAACTCTAACAAAAAGTTAATCCGTAGTCTTCTTTACCTTCTTCTTTCATACTTACTTGACGATGGAATAAAATGCTGAAAACTCCTTTCTATATATATTTCCGTGTTCCGATTATAAATCCGTCACCTTACCGAGGAACTTTTGATCTATAATCTAGTCTAATGGAGGGGAGTGATTTAACGCCAATCTGATCCATGAGTCAATCCATTAGTGTATCCTGGTCAACAGTGGATGCCACCTATCCAATAGCATCGGTGCAAGTTGACAAACTCTCAAACAACGATCTTATTTTGCGCTGTCAAGTCGGATTGCGTCCAGAACGTGCTGCCTTTTCAGAACTGTTACGTCGCTACCAGACTCAAGTTGATCGAGTTTTATATCATTTAGCCCCCGATTGGTCTGATAGAGCCGATTTAGCCCAGGAAGTTTGGATTCGTGTCTATAGGAATATTAACCGACTACAAGAACCTGCCAAGTTCCGGGGATGGTTAAGCCGCATTGCCACAAATTTGTTCTATGATGAATTACGTAAACGCAAACGGGTCGCTAGTCCCTTATCATTAGATGCTCCCCGCACCTTAGATGATGGGGAAATGGATTGGGAAATTGCCGGTGATACCCCAAGTCCAGATGAGCAACTAACTACTAGAGAATTTTATGAACAGTTGCGAGAAGCGATCGCCGACTTACCAGAAGTTTTTCGGACTACAATTGTTTTAAGAGAAATTGAAGGCATGGCCTATGAAGAAATTGCCGAAATTACCGGAGTTTCCCTGGGAACGGTGAAATCTAGAATAGCTAGAGCCAGATCAAGATTACAAACTCAGTTACAAACCTATCTAGATACATAATCTACACCATGTTTCCTCAATTCTATGGCAGATTTTAAGAAATATTAAGGACTGTCAACGAAAATATATATTTTCTGCCATTGAGAAGCAAAAATGAATCAACGGGTACTATAAATATGGAGAAGCGCGATTGTTTCGAGTTATTAAGTGCTTATCTGGATGGCGAAGTTACAGCTACTGAACGCAGGCAAGTTGAAGAGTGGCTATTAACTGATGCCTCAATTAAATGCCTATACAAGAGACTATTAAATCTTAGAAAAGGCTTGCATAACATCCCTGTTCCCGCCAACTCTCAGTCATCAGAAGCAACGATTAACCAAGTTTTAGTCCGTGTTAATCGCCGTTATCGCTTGAACTGGATGTTAGGTAGTGCAGCCGCAGTGGCTTGTATTTTGGGAACAATATCTGGTTTATTGCCAAGTAATTCCAGAATGCTAGAAATAGCCACAACACAACCAACAGAATTAACACCAACAGCCGCAGATTCGCCCTTAATGGTGGCTTTAAATAACCCAGTTATTGAAATTCCCAAAACAGCAGTAGCTCCTAGCGAGAAGCTAGTTAACAACCTCAATTAATTAATAGCTAAACTGTCACCACTCCAGCAAGCATCAGTGAGTATACCTCCTAGCTGGTCAACTTTTTATGATGTCATAAAATACACCCAAACCAAATATAAAAATGAGCCGTTTAGCTTACAAACCTCTATTTACTGGCGATTATAGAGGTTTTTTGATGTCGGTTGATTTCTAAACGAAACGTAAAAAGCAAGTTTGGCAAGAATTTTAGGTTGTAAGTGGAAGAATATCGAAAAAATTAAATGAATCGGATTTCTTATAATGTCTGATCAAAAATTTGATTCATCAATACTTTTAGTAATTGTAGATAAGTAGGTTGGCGTTGAAAATTGTCCTTATGGCAAGGCAAAAGGCAAGAGGCAAGAGTGAAGAGGGTTTGGGCGATTTTACGTTTCTTTACACAGTTTGGTTTTATTGTGTTCACCTACTTACATCTGTTTTCATCTCGGCTTTGTTGAGTAAAAATAATTCTCTATTTCTTGGCTAATATGACATAATCATCTAATACATAGTGTGATTCATACTTTTGACTGAAATACTTTTTAAGTAACCGAGTCATATATAGTTGCTTAGGTAATTCATCTTGAGCAAATTTGGCAAACTCAGAAATAGCTAAAGGTTTTCTTAAACCCGTTGCATTTATATATTTATACCAAACTAATTCTAATCCAAGTTCTTCTACAAACTTATATACTATATTTTTTTCCTGTTCTTTATCTTCAACTTGATAAATATTGTAAGCCTTGAATAGCTTCTTGTCTTGGATAATTAAGAGTACATACCCCTGATTATTTAAGCTTTCAGAAAATATTTCTTTATATATATTATTAGCTTGAATTCTTTTGGTATTATCTGCGAAAAAACAATGAGAAATAACGATGAAATCAAAAAAGTTTTTGGGAATATTCCTAGATTTCGCATCCCATAAAAAGATGTCAGAACTAACAAAACGAAAGTAATTATTTAGAGGATTTAGTTGCGACTCGATATATTTACGCCAAAATTGAAGTCCTCGATACTGGAAAGCGGCTTGTTTTTCTAAAGAATAGTAAGATATGTGCATTTGGGGAATATCAAAAAAGCTGCTACAACTTTGGAGAAATAAAGCCAAACCATAAGCTGTTGTTCCCGGTCCAGCAGCGATATCAAGAATATTCAATTTAGTTGGTAACAACCCATCTTGGTAAATTAAAAACCAGGCTAAATAGAGACAATAGACATTTTCTAAAAAATATTTCATAAAATAGACATGAGGAGTCAGACTAAAACGGTAGTCTGGATCTTGTCCCATTTTTAAGCTAGTAATATCCTCAACAGCGTCTTCTAATTTAATTGCTAATTGTTGATCAGAAATTTTACTAAATTCTTCTTGAAGATATTCCACTAGTTTAACTTCAAAATTATCAAATATACTCTCATCAATTCCTGTTGCTTGGAGTTTATATTCATCATGATCCACTAATTTAAAAGCTTGATATATAAACTTAATAAATTCTGCATTTGGATTTAATAACAGATGAGATTTTGATTCTTTTGCTGCTGTTATTTGGTTTCTTAAATTTGCAGTTTCGTGTTTATTTTCCTGTAAATTTCGTTCAAGTTGCAGTTTATCCCTAAATAGTTTCTCTAACCATGAAAAACTTGCTCCCGATTTTTGAATCTCTTGCAAAATTTGTACAGCACTTCGGGTATCACCACGCTGTAATGCTGATTTAAATTGCTGACTTCTCCACCAATTAATAATAAAATTACTCATAACCAAACCCGTCTTTTCCTTCTTTTATTTCTACACCCGGAAGCTGAGAGACTAACTTTTCTTTAAATCTCTGATAACTAAATCTCTCAGAATTATACCACCAAGCATACTTTTGTTTAATTTCTTCAGCTTCTTGACGAGTTCCGGCGACAAGAGAACGATTATTGTGAGGATGAAAATCTTGAATTACTACTCTATCTGCAATAGCTAATTTTTCAATAAAAGCATCTTCATCTATTACTAATGTTGGTAATAAAGGTGTAATTGTAATAGAAATTTTAGGAATAAAACCTTTAAAAATATCAATACTTTGTCTAATTTTAGTAATAGCATTTAATCTGGCTTTAATACTAGGAGAACGGGGTTCAAAGTCTCTTCTTACAGCTTCGCTACCTGTGGGAATGCTCATATTAATTCGCAATCGTTGAAACCTTTGTAAATAATCAATATCTCTAGTAATAATGGGACTGCGAGTTTGAATTACTAAATTTGGCCGATAATCAAGCATTACTTCTAATAAACTGCGAGTTAATTGATGTTTAGACTCCAAAGGTTGATAAGGATCTGTGACACTACTCATGTAAATTCTGGGAGGTTGCTTGGGATTTTTCCGATACCAAGTTTCTAATTCTTTTGCTAAAATTTCCGCAGCATTTTCTTTATAAATTACCCATTTACCCCAGTCTTGGCGCATTTGAGAATTAGGGCTAAATGCAGCAGCATAGCAATAACTACAGCCATATTGACAACCCCGATAAGGATTGAGGGTAAAGTCATAAGCAGCAATAAACCCAGTGGCTTTTGTTAGCAGTGATTTAGCATTTTGAGCGTAAACTGTAGTATCTCCAAATTTTTCGCGCACGCATTTTGTAGGAGTTTCGTCGCTATAACCTTCATACCTTGGTTTCGCCATATTTTAATATGTTATTTACTTGATAGATCCTAAAAATGCTATTGAATACATTTAAATATAAGCACTGCTGATACACAAACGTATATTCACGTATTTTTCCGTTTTTTTCTAAACATAGAGAAAACGAAAGTTAGTATTTTGTGAAAAGATAAAATATCTCTATGAATATACTAATTAACTTTAGAGACTTCCAAATAAAAAAATGTCCCAAAACTGATGCAAAAATTCTCTCTCTGTGTACTCTGTGCCTCTGTGGTTCGTTTCTTGGGATAATTTATTTCTTGGAAGTCTCTTAATCTTTTTCAAATCGTAAACCTGCGAAAACTTCTACACAACTAGGGATATAAAGTCAAAAATATTTTCATACAGCACCTTTACGAATCATCTCAAATCCATATACATAGATATCCGCAAATTTATAGCGTTGATCTTTCTCGCGCAATTGAATAATACCGATTTCAGTTAAAAAAGAAGCAAATTCTTCAAAGTCTGCTATATCATGTGCTGATTCTTGCCATATGCTATGTAATTCGTCTTTAGGTAAAAGGGCTGATTTCTGCTTGAGAGAGTCAAAAAATTTAGTCAAATGACGATATTCTTCTTTGATTTCATCACAACGTTTTTCTGATGCTTTTTTCAATCCCATTTCTAAAGATTTACTGCGTAATAAACGATCTGTTGGTGTTTGAATTGATGATTTTCCTTGATAGCTTAATTCTTGTTCTTTTGCACCTGTTAATAATATACTTAAACTACGAGGAAAAGTAGTACCACTAGAATCAGTTAATCTTTCATAAACCCATCTGGATAAATATTTAGCTTTGTCTCCTCTTCTGCGACGACTTCCCCAAAGCAATTCTAAAGCTTTATCAATTGCATCTTCAGTAGTTTGATCAATTGCATCTTCAGCAATAGGAGAAAATCTATTTACCAAATCCTTAAAATCTGGAGATTGTATTGATTGACGCAAAGCTAATCTTAAAAAGTCAACCCTAGTCCATTGTAAAATAATATCGCGTCCAGTAAAATGACTTTTATTGTCAAAAATTAAACGATTCCATATATCTTCTCTCAAGAAAATCTTAAATCTAATTTCTGTTAGGCGATTTGCATCACAAGATTGAACTAATTGAAATAATCCAGATAATGCTGATTGTCTTACTTCTCCTGCTTCAGGAAAATCTTCATCTAAATCATCATAAAGAAACCAGATTTTCTGAGATTTATTTTTGGCTTCTTCATGAATGATAATGTTAATGGTATCATTGACTATTTCACTTAGTATAGAGTTAGTAGATAATTCTAACAAAACTTGATTGTACTCAAATTGCCATTTTCCTTTAGGTAAATTATTGATAATATTTTTCAGTTCACTAAATTTTTCACCTTTCCTATTTTTAGGAAAATTACATAAATTTTCCTGATGACATCTAAGGAGTAAATAAGCTCTCCAGAAAGCCTCCCATGTGCCACCCTGCTGCTGTAAATTTTCATGAATAAATTGGAATTGTCCACGAGTCGGACGACTTTCCTGATATCTACCATGTGCAGACAAAAATACAGTATTATCTAATCTACCACGAGCTAGTTTTTGAGCATCACTTTTATATTTGAGAAAAAGCCAATATAGAGCAGTTTTACCTGTTCCTTTTCTACCTCTAATTAAACAAGTTGCATGATCTAAAAATTTCTCAAAATCATTGGTACGCTGGAATAGGAGGGTGAAATCCTGTTTTTGATCTGTATCCGCAGCATTTACTTCAGGAAATTGCAAGCTTTTGATAATTTTCCAGCGTGTTTCTGAATTAGTTAAAATATTTGTTCTGTCAATTTCATCAGTTTCTTCATCAATTAAATTGACAATTTTATTATAGTAATCTAGTAAAGCTCTTACAGGGTAATTATCAGCTAAAGCAATGGGTTGAAGATAGGGAATTACTAAAGGTTCTGGTAGTTCTAATGGATCATTATCATCTATTTCAAATTCTTCATCTGTGGCTATTTTTATTTCATCTAGAAAATATTTATAAATCTCGTTTACTTTGTCAAGTTTGCTAACATCAGGAACAGGAGAAAAAAACAAAATTGATTGATAGATTTTTTAGAGTGTTTAGCGAACGCAATAGTAATTCTATTCCTTGTTTATTTTGTTCATTAGGAAAAAGAAAAATAATTGCTTCATCAGCAGCTTGAATTAATGATAAAGCTCCCCATTGATTAATTCCCGTTCTCGAATCAATTAATATAACATCAGGTTTTAATTGTTCGTAAATTTCCCGCTTGAAAACAGTCCAAAGACTTTGATCTCCATCAATAACAGTATTAGCATGAAGATCATCAACCTTAGAAATATAATCAAGACTAAGACAACCAGCAGGAACAACAAATAATCTTCCTTTAGCGTTTGGTATTCTCACTTCACCAAATATTTCTGTAATGGAAATACTCGGCTTTATTCCTTCTGGTAAATAGGAACGTTCATAAAAATAGTCAACAATTCCATATTTTGGTTGTGGTTGTAGGTTAAATGCTGTACTTAAACCAGGTGCTTCTAAATCTAAATCTACAGCTACAACTTTACGTCCTCGCATTGCTAAAATCCAAGCAACATGAGTTAATGCCGTAGTGCGTCCTACTCCTCCTTTAAAGGAATAAAATGTCACTGTTCTGGGTAAACTGAGTTCGCGCTGAGGTGCTATTGATTGATTTTGTGGGTTTGCTGCTTGGATAGCTAAATCTTGCCAAGTATGTATTGATGCTGGATCAAAAATCTGTGGTGGTGAAATATTAAGTGATTCAGCTTATTGAAGTGTATATAGGGAGAGAAAACCAGGAGATAAATGAGGAACTTGTGATTTAAGTAAGTTAGAAATTTGTTCTTTACGTTGAGGAATAGATAAACCTATAAAGCGATCGCTTACAATAGTCAAATTCAATAAACCAGATGTAGAAATATTTACATCAACCCATTCCTGTGACTTCTGTACATACTGGTTTGTAATTTTCTGTTTTAGTAAAACCTGCCAATTTTCCTGCATTTGATCACCTTTTTAAAGTGTAGCGATTTGCTCTTGTAACCAACGAATAAGGTTATGATATGCGTGGAACCAAAGTTGATAACTTTCATCATTAGGCTCAAGTCCAGAATAGCGCAAATCTATGAAATGTTGGCTCATTGGGTTCTCAACTGTGTTGAGCCATTCCATAACATCTGGAAACCTTTCAATTCTAGATCGAAGTCGATTATGTCGTCTCAACGCCTCATCGTATTTGTGTCCCGGATTTTTGATTGTATGTCCAGGATTCTTAGAACTTGTTTTCCATTCTCGACTCGCGCCATTTGGTAAAGTAGCAAAAATCATCGCTTTTAATAAACATTCGATGGTTACACCACCAAAGTGCATAGCCCCAACTTTCCTTACAGGATGCAGTGTTTCAGTATCAGTATGGCGCTCCATAAAAGCTGCCTGGTAATCTTCCATACTTGTTAGACTTAAAATTCAAGCTTTATCAGTATATTATTAAATTAGGATTTTTAAGCTAAAAATTAAGCATTAACAACAAAAAACAGCCAACCCTTTCCAGAAACAGCGATTATTCAAACTCGAATGGCAAACACCCAAGATTATTGGGAAAGAATTGATTAGAACTAAATAGGAGGCAGGTATGGCGTGGATATTTAGTTTATCAGCAGAGTGTGGCTCTGATGAAAACAGTGCTAAGAAATTTGCTCAATATTTTGGGGAAATAAGAGGGTATCAATGGTTACTTTTGAAGTCTACTATATATGTGTGTCGCACAGACATTTTTCAAGATATAGAAGACAATTGGTGGTGTCGGGTTTACCCTGAACGGGTTTACTCAGATAATGTTAGCGAAGTGGGAATATATAGTCCTGAAAGTGCTTATTTAATGACGGAGTTAGGTTTGTTATTCTATGAAGCTCTAAAGTTTGATTCTAGCTTTCGTTATGCTTTAGTTGGTGTAGAAGTTGATGAATTTAGAACCTATAGTGAACTAATAGAAGATTTACCTAATTTATCTATTCCAGGATTAGTTTTATCTACAGCACTTGCAGAAGAAGTAGAAACATTACCAGGTTTCCAACCATTTAGTTCTGGTTATGTTTGGCAACCTTACAAAGGGGAAGTTTATAATCCATTAATGACATCTCCAGAATTAAAAAATAAGCTTGATGAACTTTTAGCTGTAAGTTGAACTTAAACAAAATCTTCTCTCTGCGTCCTCTGTGCCTCTGTGGTTCGATGTCCAAAAAAAACAGCCGCCCCCTTACGGAAGCGGCCATTATTCAAACTAGGAAAACTACGAAAAGATTTTAGTAATCGTAATCTCCACCCATACCAGCGCCAGCAGCAGGAGCGCCATCTTTAGGTTCTGGCTTGTCAACAATGATACATTTAGTTGTCAACACCATCCCAGCGATAGAAGCAGCGTTTTGCAGAGCAGAACGAGTTACCTTAGCAGGGTCAACAATACCAGCTGCCAACATATCAACGAATTCGTTGGTAGAAGCATTGAAACCAATGTTGAAATCCTTCTCTTTCACTCTTTCCGCAATTACGGCACCGTTTTGACCAGCGTTTTCTGCAATTCTCTTCAGAGGAGCAGGTAAAGCACGAACGACGATTAAAGCACCTGTCAACTCTTCATCTTTGAGGTGGCTGTGCGCCCAAACTTCCAATTGAGGAGCGAGGTGAGCCAAGGTTGTACCACCACCGGGAACAATACCTTCTTCTACAGCAGCCTTGGTAGCGTTGATAGCATCTTCCAAGCGCAGCTTCTTGTCCTTCATTTCGGTTTCGGTAGCTGCACCAACTTTAACTACAGCGACACCACCGGACAATTTAGCCAAACGTTCTTGCAGTTTTTCTTTGTCGTAGGAAGATTCGGTTTCTTCCATCTGAGGACGGATTTGTTCGCAACGAGCCTTCACAGCAGCTTCATTACCTTCAGCAACAATTGTGGTGCTGTCTTTGGTAATGGTGATGCGACGAGCTTTACCTAAGCATCATAAGGAAATTATGAGCAATTTTGAGGCAAGCTAGGATTAAAGCGGATGACTTTCTTGAAAATTAAATTCTTTCCAATTAACCGCAATATTCATTATTCATGTATGTTTTAAATAACGAATTTAACTGAAATTTTACTTCTTCTTCTCCTAACACTTTTTCTACTAAACACCGTCGTGTTAAAGATTGTATAATTTGCAAAAATCTAGCATTTGATAATTCAATATCAGCAGGTTTTTGGGAAATATCTATAGGTTCATTTTGTGTGGATAACCAGTTAATAACCTTATTTTCTAATTCTGATAAACGCTCTAAATGATTTTCTAAAAGTGCTTCTATATCTCCCAAAAATATCTAACGGGATGACGAAATAGTCTAAATATCTTATCAGGTAAAGATTGTACCGATTTATGGTAAAAAGAGATAGACCTACTTTTTTTTATATTGGATTATATGCTCAGACTTGGGTTAATTTCATAGATAAGTAGGTGAACACAATAAAACCAAACTGTGTAAAGAAATGTAAAATCGCCCAAACCCTCTTCACTCTTGCCTCTTGCCTCTTGCCTTTGCCTTGCCATAACGACAATTTTCAACACCAACCTACTTAATTGTCGGGAATTAGTTAGGTCATTATTGAGATTATCTCCTAATAAACAGAAGTATTATCAACAGGGTGAGAGAGCTATGCGCCTTATTTTATCAGTATCTTAACTACTTTTGTCCTCCCGTCAGAGTAATAACTCTAATGACAATCAAAATTTAGAGAAATCTGTTCAAGAACTTTATCGTCGGTTAGAAGAAAAAGATGGTCAAATTGAACAATTACAACAACAAATCAATAAATTACAAGAAAAAATAGAGTTAAAAAATAAATAATTTGCATTGGTTGTGTGATCATAAAATAGCTCAGTAAGTTTCCTGAATTGAAAATTCATACAATTTTATCTTGATTGCGAATTATCTAAAATCTGATCATATTAATTCCGTTTTAACTACGAATGTGGTATAATAAGACTAACTCAACTTTTCCTATAAAAAATCTTATGCCATCACCTAAGATTATAGAACTTGAACAAATATTACAAACTTACTCCATTGAAGATAAACAATGGTTATTACAACAGTTAATTCAACAACTGGGATTAAATCCTCAAGAAAAACCACCAGTAAATTATAAACAACAAGCAAAAGAGATTATTGCAGAAACTATCAGTGAAGTTTTAGCTTTATCAAATGACTGCGAAGAGCAAGTTTGGCAAAAATTTTATGCAGCCAGTGGAAGAATATCGGCAAAATTAAATGAATCAGATTTCTTATAATGTCTTTTCAAAAATTTGATTCACCAATACTTTTAGTCATTTTGGATACATCTGTTTTTATCTCAGCTTTACTGAGTAAAAACCCGAATAGTGCGCCTTGTAAGATTATTATATACTGGCGAGAAGGTAGATTTAACCTAGTAATGTCTCCACAACTATTAGAGGAATTAGTTGAAAAATTATTAGCAAAAAATATTGATACAACTGATATTAAAGATATTTTGACAGCCATTTTTTATACGGCAATTAAAATTCAAGGTACTTATCAAGCGACAATCTTGGATAATATTGATCCTAATGATAATATATTTTTAGCCGCAGCTTATGAAGTTAGTGCTGATTATTTAGTTTCTCTTGATAAAAAACATATTCTTCCATTAAAACATTATCACGGAACACAAATTTTATCACCCGATTTATTTATCAGGATATTAGATAAATAAAATCAATTAAATAACCCATTTAACCTCGTTTTACAGATTCATCAAAAATTTGCATTTGCTCTGGAGTCAAATCATTTAACATTCCTGAAACTAAATGTAAAGATAAAATACTTTTAATCCGTTTCGTTAATTCCCCCTGAGAGATATTATTAACATCAGGGACAGCAATAGGATCAAAATTACGATTAATCACTTCAATCATTTTCTCTCTATCTAAGTTTTCTTGATAAAGAGGATTATTGTCAATTAAAGTTCTGACAATTTCGGGTAATTTTTGATAAGAGACTTCCAAATAAAAAAATGTCCCAAAACTGATGCAGAAATTCTCTCTCTGTGTACTCTGTGCCTCTGTGG
>NZ_JAAVWA010000018.1:0-99696 GCF_017355725.1 Anabaena sp. 54 | reverse complement strand
GGGGGGGGGGGGGGGGGGGGGGGGGGGGGGGGGGGGGGGGGGGGGGGGGGGGGGGGGGGGGGGGGGGGGGGGGGGAGAAAGAATTTTCCCAATGACCAATGACCAATGACCAATCACCAATCACCATCAACCATCAGTTATCCTGTTCTAAGTCATTAGGAGATTAAATCAGGGGATCGCTTGCATAATTGTTCACAATTTGTTACAAAAATATAAAGAACTTCTAGAGACTAAAACCTAATGTTCGGCGGACTTACTGGTTTAACAGATACGAAAAGCACCGATTGGGGAGAGCGAATGCTCAACACAGTCGCCAGTCAAACGATTCGCCACCTGTTTACCCAGAGCGAGTCGGTAGAAGTCTTTGTGCGCTGCTATCCCTCCAGCAAACTGTTGCAAGGCAGCATTGATAGCTTTAAAATGAACGGTCGCGGCTTAGTAATTCGTAAAGACTTCGCAGTAGAGGAAATGTCTTTTGAAACCGATGCAGTCGCCATTGACTTCGGCTCGGTTTTAAGTGGTAAACTTACCCTCAAACAACCTACCCAGGCTGTAGCTCAGGTGATTCTATCAGAAGAAGGTATTAATCGGGCTTTTGAGTCAGAATTGGTGAAAAAGCGCCTGCTTAACCTTTCTGAACCCACTTTGATTGCCATATCTGGTGGCGAACCAATTTCTTTTACCGAAGTTGAGGTCAAGCTATTACCCGAAAATCGCTTGCATTTAGTAGCTAAAGCTGATTTAAACAACGGCGAACTCATACCACTAGCTATGACTGTCGGTATTGGGATTGAAAGAAGAAGGCGGGTTTCTTTCAAAGAACCAAAGATTGAGCTTGAGGGAGTTCCAGAAGCACAAAGAGAAATTTCCCAGACTTTAAGTGTGGCATTGGTAGAAATTTTGGATAATATGGTTGATTTAGATCGCTTTGATTTAGATGGGGTAAAAATGCGACTAAATCGTTTAGAAACAGAAGGTCAAAGATTGATTTTTAGTGGTTATGCAGAAATAGAAAGAATTCCTCACAGTTCCTGAAATTGAGAAAAAATTGCCAAAAAACTAACGCCGCCTAGTTGACCCTGGGCGGCAATTTAATTTCTATAGCAGAAGTCAGGATGTAGGGGCGCAGGGCCTGCGCCCAGTCAGGAGTTCAGAAGAATGAAGAATGAAGAATGAAGAATGAAATTTCTCCCCCACTCCCCCACTCCCCCCACCTCCCCTACCTCCCCACACCCACATACTGGAATCCAGCCCTGACCATTGCTTGACGGTCAAGAAAATTACGACCATCAATCATGACCGCGTGGTTCATCAATTTTGCCATTTTCCCATAGTCCAAAGTGCTGAACTGTTGCCATTCAGTGACAAGTACCAAAGCATCACAGCCATCTGCTAATCTTTCCGCGTCGGTTTCTACTAACACACCAGAAAGACCATGACGCATCCCTGTTTGGGAAATAATGGGGTCGTAAGCCTTGACTTTCGCTCCCAATCGGTTAAGTTGTTCAATCAACATGAGTGCGGGTGCGTCCCGTAAATCGTCTGTATCTGGTTTGAAGGTTAAACCGAGTAGTCCCACAGTTTTACCTTTGAGGATTTTTAAAGCTTGTTGGAGTTTTTCTAGGGCGATTAGGCGTTGACGTTCGTTAACACTGACAGCAGCTTTCATGAGTTGGGCTTCATAGCCATAATCATCAGCGGTGTGAATGAGGGCGGAAACATCTTTGGGGAAACATGAACCACCCCAACCAATACCAGCTTGTAAGAACTTGCTACCAATACGGGAATCTAAACCGATGCCTTTTGCTACTTGGGTAACATCCGCACCGACGCGATCGCATATATTAGCAACTTCATTGATAAAACTGATCTTGGTGGCTAAAAAGGCATTAGCGGCATATTTAATCATTTCTGCCGAACTTAAATCTGTTACCAAAACTGGAACAGGAGGCAAAGATTTATCAGCCGCAAATTTGCGTTCGACAATTGGCGCATATAGTTCTTTCATCATGCCAGTGGCTTGTTGACTATTGCCACCTAAGACAATCCGATCAGGGTTAAATGTATCATGAACTGCTGAACCTTCCCGGAGAAACTCTGGATTACTGACGACATCAAAATCATTAGCAATCTTCGATAATTTATCATCACTAGCTGTATCACCAGATACCAGCAATGTTTTTTGACGTTCAGCAATCCCGTCTAAAACAATCATTCTTACCCAGTCACCAGAACCAATGGGGACAGTAGATTTGTTGACAATTACCTTATAGCCACCATTGAGATTTTCACCAATACCACGAGCTACCGCTTCTACGTAGCGAGTATCACTTTCACCATTGGGCAAAGGAGGAGTTCCCACAGCAATAAACAGGATTTCTCCATGATTAACACCAGCCGCGAGATCACTAGAAAATTGAATATTGCCACTATTAATAGCAGACTGCATAATTTCCGAAAGTCCTGGCTCAAAAATCGGTGACTGCCCAGACTTCATTAATTTTACTTTTTCTTCGTTATTATCTATGCAAATTACATCATGGCCAATATGAGCCAAACAAGCACCAGTTACTAAACCAACATAACCAGTACCAATTACGCAAACACGCATTTTTAAAACCCCTGTTTTTTATAGTTGTCAGTTGTCAGTTGTGAATCAATGATTGGTGATCCTTTAGGTAAGGCGTAATGCTAAACCTGTTGGAAACGTTGACGGAAATCTTCAATCATCAGTTTTAAACCATCTTGCAGAGGAATAGTGGGTTCCCAATCTAACAAAGTCTGTGCCTTGGTGATATCGGGACGACGACGACGGGGATCATCAGCAGGTAGGGGTTCAAATTTAATTTCTGCATCTGGGTTAATCAGGTTTTGTACAGCCTGAGCTAGTTCTAAAATCGTATATTCATCAGGATTCCCCAGATTTATAGGTCCTGTATGTTCACCATTCATTAATCGCATTAGCCCATTTACTAGGTCGGAAACATAACAAAAGCTCCGGGTTTGTTGACCTTCACCATAAACAGTTAAAGGCGTACCTCGTAATGCTTGAGCCACGAAATTGCTGACTACGCGCCCATCATTTTCCAACATTCTCGGTCCATAAGTGTTGAATATCCTGGCGACGCGAATCTCGACTTTATTCTCTCTGTAGTAGTCAAATGCCAGGGTTTCAGCCATTCTTTTGCCTTCGTCATAACATGAGCGAATGCCAATGGGATTGACGCTGCCTCGATAATCTTCAGTTTGGGGATGAACTTCTGGATCTCCGTAGACTTCACTGGTGGAAGCTAATAAAAATCTAGCTTTAACTCGTTTAGCTAACCCCAACATATTGAGTGTGCCAATGACGTTAGTTTTAACAGTTTTAATGGGGTTATACTGGTAATGCACAGGGGACGCTGGACAAGCCAGATGATAAACCTGATCCACTTCTAAGCGAATTGGTTCGGTAATGTCGTGACGAATCACTTCAAAATTAGGATTGTCTAACCAATGGAGGATATTATGTTTCTTTCCTGTGTAGAAATTGTCCAAACAAATGACTTCATGACCATCATTCATTAATCTGTCAATCAGATGAGAGCCAATAAAACCAGCACCGCCTGTCACTAAAATTCTCATATTTTTCCTTCTGCTAATATTTACTTTTAGTATGCACTTCATGTTGTTGTATATTACCCACGTTGGCAACAAAAACAAGCATATTTATCTCAGAATTGTTGTATAGCGGTTTTTAATTCAGCGAAGTTCAAGCACCCCACCTCCAACTTCCTCTCCGCAAGCAAGGAGGGGGCTATAATGTACTCGATATGATTAGGAAATGCTATGTATGGCTTTTGAGTTCAGCAATTCTCATTTTAAGGTTTCATGACATTTAAACCCTTACATTCTTAAACATTTACAGTCATTGCCAGCGAAGGGAAGCAATCACAACCCTTGGAATTGCTTCATTTCACTTCATTCCATATGGCTAAAGCCATGCTTCGCTAATGCAATAACATTGTGTAATTAATTCTGTCTCACTACTTAGAAGCAACCATAAGTAGGGTTTGCTGAAAAAGTTGTCTATGAGCGCTAGAAGTTCAGGAGTCAGGAGTCAGAATTATCAGGAGTCTCGAATCTGAAACGTGATAGGTTTTTAATAGTTTCCATGCTTATTCCTTGCACCAATACCTTGTCCATTTTCTGCTTTGTTGGGTTAAGCGACAGCGCAACCCAACGCATTTGTTGGGTTTCATGCTTCAATCCAATCCTACAAATCAAGGCTTTTTCTAATTTGGACAAGGTATTGCTAAGGGAACACCAAAAAATAAATTACCCAATTTTGTGGGATGGGCATCCTGCCCGTCCTTGATGATTAGTGGGCTTTTCGTCCCGCACCACAAGAAATTTTTGGGTATTTTTTTAATTGGAAGTCCCTAAGTAAACAATCATAGATAAATTGGTAAAGAAAAGTGAATCTCCCTTTGATTACTCATGCTAAAAAGCATAACAAAAAAATAGCAATTGTTACAGGTGAAGACGTATTTAGCTATAGTGATTTACTCCACATCTCTGGGCTAATTGCCACAGGTCTGCTGAAGGATACAGAAGACTTACAAGAACAGAGAGTTGCTTTTCTTATCCCCCCTGGGTTTGAGTATGTAGCCACTCAGTGGGGAATTTGGCGGGCTGGGGGAATAGCGGTACCGTTATGTGTTTCTCACCCCCGTCCAGAATTGGAGTATGTGATTACTAATTCGGGAGCATCAATTATTGTTGTCCATCCCCAATTTGAGGATATACTGCTATCGCTTGCTACTGAAAAAAATTTGCGCTTTATTCTCACCTCAGCAACACTCCCAGATCATGTTACTACCCTACCAAATATAGATATTCAAAGACGGGCATTAATTCTCTATACCAGTGGAACAACAGGTAAACCCAAGGGTGTGGTGATAACTCATGACAATATTCAAGCGCAAGTAACTAGCTTAATTACTGCTTGGGAATGGACATCAGATGACCGCATCCTAAATATATTACCATTACATCATATTCATGGGATTATCAACGTCCTGACCTGTGCTTTATGGGCTGGTGCGGAATGTCATATATTAAGCAAATTTGATGCTGAAACTGTATGGAATCGGATTTGTGAGGGTAACTTAACCCTATTTATGGCAGTACCAACAATTTATGTAAAATTAATTGCTGCTTGGGAAAATGATACTCAGGAACGCCAAAAAACCATGACCGCAGGATGTGAAAAAATGCGTCTGATGGTTTCTGGTTCAGCAGCTTTACCAGTGCAAGTATTAGCAAAGTGGCAGAATATTAGCGGTCATTTTCTCCTAGAACGCTATGGAATGACGGAAATTGGTATGGCGCTATCCAACTCTTTACATGGTCAACGATACGCAGGATATGTGGGTCAACCTTTACCACAAGTTGAAGTTAGATTAGTAGATGAAAATGGAGAATTAGTGCCACCAGGAATACCAGGAGAAATTCAAGTTAAAAGCCCTGGAGTGTTTTTAGAATATTGGCAAAACCCCCAATCAACAGAAAAGGCATTTAGAGACGGCTGGTTTTGTACTGGAGATACCGCCATAGTCGAGAATGACAACTATCGTATTTTAGGACGGATGAGCGTTGATATCATTAAAACAGGAGGGTATAAGGTTTCAGCTTTGGAAATTGAGGAAGTGTTAAGAACTCATCCAGATATTCAAGAATGTGCAGTAGTTGGGGTGACAGATTTAGAATGGGGTGAGCGAGTTTGTGCAGCGTTAGTATTACTACCACAACGTCAATTGACATTAGAATCTTTGAGGAGTTGGGCAAAGGAACAATTGGCAGTTTATAAGATTCCCACTCGAATTTTGATAGTTGATGAATTACCCCGTAATGCTATGGGGAAAGTAACTAAGCCGCAGGTGGTTGAACTATTTCAGGCAGGATAAAGAGCCGATAATTAACGCACTCTACAAAATCAGCGATCGCTTGCAGCATTGCTACGCGGTAGAAACCTTTATTCGTTGGGTTTTCTTTTGTCAATCTAAGCTACAAGAAGAGCGATAGCTTGACAATCAAGACATTTGTTATCATGAGGAGCGATCGCACTAATAACTTCTTAGATTAGTTTTTTGCGTTAACAGATTAACTTAATTTCTCAATTTCTAGGATTTTTTGACCAATCCATTCTGAGATGATGGGGACAATGGCGTTACCAAGGAGTCTCCCTCTGCGACCGTCCATCCTGGAGGAAAGCCCATCAGTTTTTCCCACTCTGTCCACGTCAAGTTTCTGGCCACATAGTATTGGTCGGTCTGAATGACCTCCTTGATGTTTTCCAGTTTGGGCACGTAACGTGGGGCAGACATTTTTTGCCATGGTATATCCGAAACCACCGCGACGTTGAACCACAAGCGGAGTGTTTCCGATAAAGCCTTCACAAAATTCTTGTCCAACTTCCGACTTGCCCGGTTTTCGCGTCTTAGAATCCCTAAACAATTCGCTGCTGTTAGTAAAGATGTTATGGGCAAGGTCTGACTTAAAACTTGCGATAATGAATAATCTATCCCTGTTGTGGGGCAAGCCCGTATGTCGAGCGTTACACGATAACCACCCGCCCAAATACCCGTTCTCTTCAAGCGTGTCGATAACTGCCTCAAAGTCTTTTCCGTTCCCGGACGAGAGTAAGCCCGGGACATTTTCCAAGACCAACCATTTTGGTTGAACTTCTTTAACAAGTTGCATAAAGACGTAGAATAAGCCGCTGCGTGATCCGGCAATTCCTTCTCGATCTTTGTTCGCGCTGCTGATGTCTTGGCATGGCCACCCGGCACACCATAAATCAGAGGTAGGGATAATTGTTGATTGGAGTGTTCTGATATCTTCATAAATTGGTACGTGAGGCCAATGACGCTTTAGAATTTTTTGACAGAAATCATCTATTTCACATTGAAATACTGCTTTCATGCCTGCTCTCTCAAAACCGAGATCAAATCCTCCGATACCAGCAAAGAATGAAGCAAATTTCATTATCAATTTACCATATAGGTTCTACCGCACTTTACAAGAAAAAGTTTTCACAAGCCTCTTCACAGAAAAAGATAACACATTTTAAGTCTATCTGTATTGCATTTTCCAATGTTAGACGAAAATCGTCTACAAATTAAACTGGGCTTGACATACGATGACTGGTTGTATTCAAAATCTCAAAAATGGAGAAGGCAAATATTAGTGGACCCAGAATAAAGCAAGCTCGTGAACAAGCTGGATGGGATCAGAACGACTTAGCCGCTGCTTTGCAAGTCGATTTTCACATCAAGCTTGACCAATCAGACATTTCTGAAATTGAGCGGCAGAAACGCGGCGTAAAAGATTTTGAGTTAGAGGCTTTTGCTCGTCTGTTAAAAGTTACACCAGAATGGCTTTTGCGGGGTGAGTGTAGCATTGCAGAGGGTTAAGGCTACAGAGTTTTAATTTTGAGTGTAAGTAATGGCAAACGAACGTGAGCATTGGTTGCAGTATGTTTATGAGAACTTCAAGTGTATTCCTGTTCACAAGGAATACTTTAAAATTACTTTGGAAATTTTGTGGCCTCCAGGAACTGAGCTACCAGGTCCAGAAATCAAGTTAGACATTATTCGCAGCGCAATAGATGACTATAGAAGGTTAAATGGGCAATATCAAGGAACCCCTTATTCAGATGTTGCAAAGAGAATGAGAGAGTTAATGGGTGATGAAGCTCTTCTGGGATTACAAAAAAGAGGTAATGCTAAATCAATTCGATATCAACTTCTCAACACTGAAATTGGCACAAGGCGTTTACCACGAAAAGCATTAAATAAAACCTTATGGCAAGGTATTCTTAACTCATCTGAAAATAAGTGTGCTGTATGCCAAATAGATTTAGACAAAGCTGCGGGAATAAACAAAGATCACAAAATACCCAGGACTAGAGGAGGTAGTGATAATTTAGATAATCTACAGGCTTTATGCTCAGAATGTAATCTTTTTAAGAGATTATCTTGCAGAAATTGTATTCTGGATTGTCAAATATGTGGATGGGCATTTCCAGATAAATTTGCTCCACTCAGGCTTTCTAATCATGATCTTTTAGAGTTGAGAGAACTTGCTGTTCAGCGCGGTATTAGTATAAATGAGCTTATTCGAGAAATGATAGACAACTATTTAACCTAAGATATAAATGGTTATTTAGAGGAATTGCCCACGAGTTTAACATAGATATTTGACGTTGCCAAATTGAAACATGAAATTGGAAAACTCACAATTTCAAACTTCAAAATGCAACGCCAAATATTTATTTACTTCTTCTGTGGGTTTGGTGGACACCAAAACAGGTTTTTACTGGACACTTCCAGAGATTCTAAAATCCCTTTCATCACATCTGTACAATACATCCAATGTTCTAAATCGTCATACATTCGATCAGGATTAAACTCGAAATTGTAATGCAATACATTAGACAAATTTGAAAACTCATCAGCAGATTGGGGAGAAATAATCAACAGTTGAAAAGGTTTACCCTGAGATTGTTTTTCCAACTTATTCAACAGATCAATTACTCCACCTCGGTCAGCGATTCCTGTGCGAATAAACAGCACCTCGTCACAATGATCGAGGGCATACCAAAACCTTTCCGAACGTGCCGTATACCGCACTCGCATCCGTTCATGGATGGGAGACATATCGTTAACAGGGTCTTCCGTATCCTCAACTTCATGGGCAAAGGATAGACCGCCCCATTTGCTATGATAAATTCTGTGTTCCTCGGAATTGTAATGCAGCAAATGAGGATTCCACATATCATAAAAACGGTTTTCGATGATATCTGCAATATCTGCTATCTTGGTCGTGCGGGTCAAATCAAAGGGAAAAGCTGGACCATCGTACTCCATCTTATACAACATCATGCGGACGGCACAGCGATCGCCCAACGGCAAAATAGCCACACGGCTAATATCCGATAATTTGCATTTGTATTCCAAAAATACTGCTGATTTCGGTGGCGCTTTCACCCGACTTTCTAACCCATGCTTACCAATCATCATGGTGCGAAAAGGTGCATCGGGTTGAAGGGGATCTTCATATACACCCGATGGTATAGCTTTTAATGCTTTGCGGATCTCCGTCCACATCGGCTGGATATTGTACTCATTATCTGATTCGTTGATAATCCAGATGTGATGTTCGTCTTTTTGTAAAATCCCCAGATGCCCATCATAGAATAAAACCTGGGAGTTATTCGGTGCAAAAAGATTGAAAGCCGCACTATATTCCAAGTCAGCGCCAGGGGGAATATTTAGGGTTGTGGAGATAGTTCCATTCTCTTGCACAGCAAAGAAGGGGAGTATTCCTGGTTCGGTATTTTTGGCAATGTAAATACCGGGGATTAATCCTGCCTTATTTTGTAGAACAGTTTGTAATTCTTGCCAATAAGCAGCAATGGTATAACTATATTTTGATGGATTTTTAATCCGCAAACTCTTGTCTTCGATAGATGCACAGATATAGAAACCTGCGTTATCAAGATAGATGGGAACTTCGTTCGGTTGCCAGAAGCGTTGTTTTTCTTTTGCTAATTCGTCTTTTTCAATTTGGAAGAGGCGCAGGTCTATGGCCTCATACATCAGGTTGTGACCGATGGTGTTAGGGTGAGATGGGTCAAAGGATATTCCCTCTTGCCAGCGTCCCTGACCATTATCTAATGGTGCTAACCAATCCAAAACCGGCACACCCCAATTCAACATTCGGTTGTGTGTATCTTTCAACAACCAATGATGTTCAGGGGAAAAATCGCCATTGGGATAGACTCCTCCTAAAATTGGACGTGCGCCCAGTTTCCGGGTCATTTTTACCAACTGCTGCAAGCCACTTTCAAAACGTCGCTGTACTGCGCGGCGTTCGTGAGGAGGGCAATAAGCTAACCCTTCGTTACCCAAAGATAAGGCAATAATTACTATATCCGGTTGTTCTGGGGTGACAACTGAGGCGAATCGAGCGATCGTTCTGCTGACATTTGCGCCCGATTCTGATAAATTAATTACTTGATGTCCATATTTTTGCTGCAAATCCTCTGCCAACAACCAAGCCCAACCTCTCAATAACCAAGCTTTATAGCCCAAGGACACAGAACTGCCAATCACGACAATTTTCAGACCGTCTGACTCTTTTGCAATGGGTTTATTGTCAGTAACATCCCGAAAATATCCAAAGGGATAGGGCTGTAAATAACCATAAGCACCATCATCCACAACAATAGTCCGGGATTGTTCTTCACTGTTAATTGGTAGCCAACGGTTTGCACCTATAGCTTCCCATTGTCCCCGTCCTTTGGCATCAATGCGTACATACTTGTATTCAACTCTTTGGCAATTATCAGACGATTGGATGTCAATTTCTTGATCTGTCCACCATAAAGGATAGCAATCGCCACTTGTCCGAAGATGAACACATTTGGTAATATCCCACAATCCCAATTCGGGAGTAGAACCGACGATACCAATGGATTCACCAGTTTGTGTGGAAGCACTAACCTGGAATTGATACATATGTTTCTGCTGGTTTAGGTGTACAATGCTATGCGTAAAGGCGGAATCCTGGCAAATACCTTGACAGACTATCACATAGAATACCTAGTGAGGATAAAAAATATGTGCATTTGTACCAAATTTTTTTACAGCGATTTTCGGGTAAATGAACCACATTTTTTTGTCTCACGCAGAGGCGCAAAGACGCAAAGAGGAATCAAGAGTGTGGTCTAAATACATGAAAACTACGATAATCTAAAATCTAAAATTGCCAACAGATGACCAAGGTTTTCCAAGCCTGTGGCAAAATTTAGTAAAGTTGTAATAAAATTAATATTCCCAGCATGACCGTAACTATTCCTAATCTCCCCAGTCTTTACGAAGCCTTCTCCACAGAAGCCAAATGGCAAAAATTCTGGGAAGACAACCAAGTTTACAAAGCTGACCCCAACCACAAGGGCGAACCCTACTGCGTCGTTATCCCTCCACCTAACGTGACTGGTAGTTTGCACATGGGTCACGCCTTTGAAGGGGCTATCATTGACACCCTGGTGCGTTATCACCGCATGAAGGGACGGAACACCCTGTGGCTACCGGGAACTGACCACGCCAGCATTGCCGTGCAAACGATTTTAGAAAAGCAACTCAAAGCCGAGGGCAAAACTCGCCATGATTTAGGGCGAGAAAAGTTCCTAGAACGGGCTTGGCAATGGAAGGCGGAATCTGGTGGGACAATTATTAATCAGTTAAAACGGTTAGGCGTGTCCGTAGACTGGACGCGGGAACGCTTTACTTTAGATGAAGGTTTATCAAAATCTGTTTTAGAAGCATTTATTCGCCTTCATGAAGAGGGATTAATTCATCGTAGTAACTATTTAGTCAATTGGTGTCCCGCTTCTGGTTCGGCGGTGTCTGATTTGGAAGTAGAACCCAAGGAGGTAAATGGGAATCTGTGGTATTTCCGTTATCCTCTCAGCGACGGTTCTGGCTTTCTGGAAGTGGCGACAACTCGCCCCGAAACTATGTTAGGTGATACAGGTGTGGCGGTTAATCCCCATGACGACAGATATAAACACCTGATTGGGAAAACCGTAACTTTACCAATTATGAACCGGGAAATCCCGATTATTGGTGATGAATTGGTGGACGCGACCTTTGGAACAGGTTGCGTGAAGGTGACTCCAGCCCATGACCCCAATGATTTTGAAATGGGTAAACGCCATGATTTGCCCTTCATTAATATTATGAATAAGGACGGCACACTCAATGAAAATGCCGGTGATTTTCAAGGTCAAGACCGCTTTGTGGCGCGGAAAAATTTGGTAGCCCGTTTAGATGCTGAGGGCGTTTTAGTCAAAGTTGAGGAATATAAACATACAGTACCTTATAGCGATCGCGGAAAAGTCCCTGTTGAACCTCTGCTTTCTACCCAATGGTTTGTCAAAATCCGCCCCCTGGCTGATAAAACTTTAGATTTCCTTGATAACCAAGATTCCCCCGAAATTGTCCCCCAACGCTGGTCTAAAGTTTATCGTGATTGGTTAGTAAATCTGCGTGATTGGTGTATTTCTCGCCAGTTGTGGTGGGGGCATCAAATCCCCGCCTGGTATGCTGTCAGCGAAACTGAAGGAGAAATTACCGACTCCACACCTTATTTTGTCGCCCGCAATGAAGCAGAAGCGCTACAAAAAGCCAAATTGCAATTTGGGGAAGATGTGAAATTAGTTCAAGACCCCGATGTTTTAGATACTTGGTTTTCTTCGGGACTGTGGCCATTTTCTACTTTAGGTTGGCCGGAAGAAACCGAAGATTTAGCGGCATATTACCCCACAGCAACCCTAGTTACTGGTTTTGATATTATCTTTTTCTGGGTAGCTAGAATGACGATGATGGGAACACATTTTACCGGAAAAATGCCGTTTAAAACTGTGTACATTCATGGTTTGGTCAGGGATGAAAATAATAAGAAAATGTCCAAATCAGCAAATAATGGTATTGATCCTTTGTTGTTGATTGCCAAATATGGAACTGATGCTTTACGCTATACCTTAATTAAGGAAGTTGCGGGCGCAGGTCAAGATATTCGTTTAGAATATGACCGCAAAAAAGATGAATCTATCTCTGTCGAAGCTTCTCGCAATTTTGCCAATAAGTTGTGGAATGCTGCCCGATTTGTGATGATGAATTTGGATGGACAAACTCCAGCCCAATTAGGTCAACCAGTTCCCACAGAATTAAGTGATAGATGGATTGTTTCCCGTTTTAACCAAGTTGTTAAACAAACAAATCATGACATTGACAATTATGGTTTAGGGGAAGCAGCAAAAGGACTTTATGAATTTATTTGGGGTGATTTCTGTGATTGGTATATTGAATTAGTTAAATCTAGATTACAGAAAGATGCAGAACCCGCATCTCGCAAAGTAGCCCAACAAATCATTGCTTACATTCTCGAAGGGATTTTAAAATTACTCCATCCCTTTATGCCTCATATTACTGAAGAAATTTGGCAAACTCTCACCCAACAACCTGCCGAAAATCCCCAACTTTTACCCTTGCAATCCTATCCTGAAGCCGATGAAAATTTCATTGATTCAGCTTTAGAGACACAGTTTGATTTATTAATTGGCACAATTCGCACAATTCGTAATTTACGGGCAGAAGCAGATATTAAACCAGGGGTAAAAATTACTGCCAATTTACAAACTGAAAGCGCAAGTGAAAGATTTATTCTCACTGCTGGACAGGCTTATATTCAAGATTTAGCCAAAGTAGAAAATTTAACAATTGTTGATACTAATCCTGTTGTTGTTCCCCAAGAGATTGTCACAGTCGAAAATAATAAATATTGGGGTGGAATCAATATCATCGGTTTAACAATTGTCGCCATTATTAGCTTAAAAGTAGCTATATTTGTGGGAAATACTGCCTTAGATATTCCCATATTTGGAACTGGCTTTGAAATAGTTGGTTTGGGTTATGTAGTTTGGTTTGCTTTCCGCTATTTACTCAATGCCCAAGCAAGAGAAGAGTTATTTGCAAAATACTTTCCACCCAGTGAAACACCAACTGCACCAGAATTACCACCAACTGCACCCCCGGAAAAAGAAAATTCCATTGCTGGTGTTGTCGGGACTGTACAGGTAGTTATTCCTTTAAAAGGAGTTGTAGATGTTGAAGTTGTGCGTGCAAAACTGGAGAAAAGCTTACAAAAAGCCGAAGCAGAAGCCCAATCTTTAAGTGCAAGATTAAGCAATTCTAAGTTTGTGGATAAAGCCCCCGCAGATGTAGTACAGACTGCAAGAGAGACTTTAGCAGAAGCACAAAAACAAGCAGAAATTTTACGTATACGGTTGGAAACATTATCGTAGATATCGCTTCCTGAGTTTAGTATAAGTATAATGGGTAATTGGTGATTGGAAAGATTCGCTATTACCCATTACCCATTACCTATTCCTTAGCAATTATGTTATATCTTGCCCAAATACATAAAAATGATTTTTTAGATCAGTATCAATTACGTTTATTAGCACGTCAAGAATCAAAAAACTTTTGGCTGACAATTTCGGAAGAAATGTTAATTCTCTTAGGAAAGGGAAACACTAAAATTAATAAATTATTAGTATTAGTTGAACTATCTCCTCAAGGTGAAATTGAAACAATTAAAGATGCCACTGACTGGGTAATTAATTTAGTGCAAACCTATCTTTCTACAGGAGTTACTCCTGAATTTCTCAAACAAGAAGCGGTAAAAATGGAGAATTGGCAACAAAGTTTAACTTTACAAAATCAAGATTTAGCCCGTCGTAGTTTAGAATTAGAAGCCCGTCGTGAACAAATTGAAGCTTTAAAAGAAAGTCTCAACCGTTAAGGAAATAATCGTAAACAAACTGAAGCATAAATAGGGCTTGCTGATAGCGTGGCGTTAGCCATATCTTCTCGTTTCTCTTCTCGTTCCCAGTCTCCGACTTCTCGTTTCTCGTTCCCAGTCTCCGACTTCTCGTTCCCAGTCTCCGACTGGGAATGCCATCATAGAGGCTCTGCCTCAACCTCCATACCAATATCAATCAAAGAAATACAATGGGACGCAGTCGCTATCATGTATTAGGAACTCAACCGCACTTCCTCACCTGCACATTAATCAATTTCTCGTTCCCAGTCTCCGATTTCTCGTTCCCAGTCTCCGACTGGGAATGCCATCATAGAGGCTCTGCCTCAACCTCCATACCAATATCAATCAAAGAAATACAATGGGACGCAGTCGCTATCATGTATTAGGAACTCAACCGCACTTCCTCACCTGCACATTAATCAATTTCTCGTTCCCAGTCTCCGATTTCTCGTTCCCAGTCTCCGACTGGGAATGCCATCATAGAGGCTCTGCCTCAACCTCCATACCAATATCAATCAAAGAAATACAATGGGACGCAGTCGCTATCATGTATTAGGAACTCAACCGCACTTCCTCACCTGCACATTAATCAATTGGATGCCATTATTTGGCAACATGGAAATTGTCCAAATTATCTTAAATTCCCTTAACTTTCTCCAACGTCAGCAGCGGTTGACATTGTATGGTTACGTCATCATGGAAAATCATCTGCATCTTATCGCTGCTGCTGCTAACTTATCTAAAGAAATAGGCAATTTTAAATCATTCACTGCTCGTTCTATTATTGATTTACTTGAGAAAAATAATGCTGAATATACACTGAAGCAACTAGAAATTTATAAATTAAAACATAAAACCAAACAAGAATATCAACTTTGGCAAGAAGGTTTTCATCCCCAGGCAATTGCTAATGAAGAAATGTTTATCCAAAAATTAGAATATATTCATAATAATCCGGTGCGTCGTGGTTATGTTGATGAACCATCTCATTGGCGTTATTCTAGTTATCACAATTATATGGAATTACCAGGTTTATTAGAGGTTGAGTTGATTGATTTGTGAGGGGTGAGGCAGAGCCTCTTGATAGCATTCCTAGTCGGAGACTAGGAACGAGGAACGAGCGAAAATTGGCGAGCGAACTGCTTGCAGCAGCGTTTCGCTATCGCCCTGAAAGAATATACTTGAGAAATGCCAGCAAAAAGATATATAGAACTATACCAACAAGTCAGGCGATATTCATTTAGTCTATCAAATACCTGACGGGGGGACAAACATAGCTGAAAAGCTTGTATTGCAAGGATTTAAAAGGTAGGTCTATTAAAAAGATCAAACCAATTTTAAGATTAACACCAACGTAAAATAGGATTTTCCGACCGAGATTATTGACAATAGAATCAATAAGGGTGGAAATTGATCTGTATCTTTTTATGTCTAACAAGATTGAAATGGTTACAGGGTCTTGGTTTCAAGGTACGTTGTCCCCCCGTCAGATCAAATACCCTTTTGTCGTCTAGAGTGGCGGCAATTGAGATATGCTTTGTTGATCTTGAAAGCGATCGCTTGGTGAAATGAACCTCTTTAGCAGGTATCAATTATTCATCCATTAGAGAACGGCGATCGCAAACCTGTATAAAATCAGAGTTACAAAAAGGAGATACGCGCTGGAATCAACAACGACTGCAAAACTCCATTAAAGGGTTTGTTCATCATGAAGTAGACATCCCATATTCTGCACTTTATTTATAATATGCGAATATTGCGTTTCTAACCCGAATCATCTTGCAACATAATAGAAATAGAAATTCTATCTTTAGGATTGTTAAGAATGTATCAAACAGATCCGCCACTTTCCCCTAAAGAAACATTACCGACAATGTATGATCTTCCTAGCGAAGACCCAGAGGAACCTGGTTTGCCAGATCAATTTCATTTATTCCAACCACAATTATTAGCCGAAACATTCCGTCCGTCTGACTATCCTAGCGACCAAATATTTACAGGAAGTGATCTGAATCTTTATTATGATTTGCGTCATCCTTCATGGTATAAACGCCCTGATTGGTTTGCAGTGTTAGGTGTTCCCTCTCTTTATGATAAAAGAGATTTACGTTTAAGTTATGTAGTTTGGCAAGAAGCAGTTAATCCTTATATTGTCGTTGAATTACTCTCACCGGGAACAGAAAAAGAAGACTTAGGGCAAACATTAAGAGATGTAGAAAAACCTCCTGGTAAATGGGAAGTTTACGAACAAATTTTAAGAGTACCCTATTACGCCATCTTTGATCGTTATAAATCTGAATTTAGAATGTTTCAGTTAACAGGCGCTCGTTATGCTGAAGTAAAATTATCAGATTTTCGGTTTTGGATTCCCGAAATAGAATTAGGTTTAGGAGTGTGGCAAGGAAGTTATAAAAACGTCGAAATGCCTTGGTTACGTTGGTACGACAAAGACGGTAATTGGATATTAACCAGCACAGAGGAGGAAAGACAGAAAGCTGAACAAGAAAGACAGAAAGCTGAACAGGAAAGACAAAAAGCTGAACAAGAAAGACAAAAGTTAGAACAAGAAAGGCAAAAAACCGAAAGATTAATTGCCCAACTTCGTGCGCTTGGTGTTGAACCAGATTTAGATTGACACTCTCCGGTCTAAAGACGCGGAGATTCTATAGAGAGTTTCAGTCTATATCCCTCAGTTATCCCAGTTTCAGGCAGGGTTCCTTAAATATTTGGGTTCTTGCCCTGATTTCGTTTGCCCTGGCGGGCGAAATCATATCTGACAAGCGTAACTTTCCGAGAGTCCCTCGGTAGCTTTTTATGTCTTTAGTGACAATATAGTTGTATCACGAATATGGATTAAAATCAATGCAGGATTTATCCTGCCTCTAGTACAAAACGGCGTAAATAAACCAACCATTCTAAATCCTCCAAAAGCCTATACTGTCTTCATTTTGACTTTTGACTTTTGACTTTTGACTTCCGCCTTGCGGTACTAGCCTTCATCCCTTGTCTAAAGCCCAAATGTGGCTGACTCAGGAAGCCACATTTTCAAGGGTTTTCGGCGTTCTTCCTTATAAACAAAATCTCTCGTTCCCAGTCTCCGACTGGGAATGCCACCATAGAGGCTCTGCCTCAAAGCAGTTAAGTAGGTGAACAGAAAAATTTAAAGGTATGTGAAGAAAAGTAAAATCACTCAAAACTCTCGTCCTGTTCCCTGTTCCCTGTTCCCTGTTCCCTTGCCCCAACGACAATTTTTAACGCCCACCTACTTAATTATTTTGATTTTGCTTAGATAAATCCGTCGGTGGTCTGTCATTACTCCAAGCCCACCAGACATAACTGCATTGACAATGATAGAATTCTTGCCACTTCCGACGACGATCTGGGGTACTTACAGGAGACCTTCTATTTAACCACACATTAACAGCATCTCGACTACCAGCATGGCATTTGGGACAATGAAACTGGTAGGCGTGTACGGCTTGATTAGTCCATTCTGGCGGATTGGGATCAAAAGCGTCCATATAAATATAAAGTGGAATAGAGTGTAATCTTAGTAGTCATTGAATATACATAATTATGACTAATAATGGGTGTTATGGAACCAAATATTGAAATTCGTCGGTTGTTGGATGTAATGCCTGCTTCTGGGCGAATGATGACCAAAATCGTCAGTAAACCAGAACAAAAACAGGTAATAGATGCGGCTTTTCCCCTGCCCTTAAGTCAAGCAAGACCAATATATATTAATTTCGACTTATGGAGACGGTTGACAAAACCTCAACGAGATTTACTCCTATTACAGAAGGTAAGCTGGTTAATAGGGGTGAAATGGCTGCAACCTAATGTTTATCAAGGTGTGGTGTTAGCAGGGCTTGTAGGGGGAATACTCGAAGCAGTCCAGGCGGATGTGGTAGGTGTGGTAATAGCCGGGGGATTAAGTGCTGTAGCGGCTATCCGGATTTGGCGCACGAATAAATCCCAGGAGTCAGAATTAACTGCTGATACAGTCGCTATTAGAATCGCCCAAAGACGGGGTTATTCAGAAACTGAAGCCGCCCAACATTTGTTAACAGCTATTGAAGCCGTAGGAACAATAGAAGGGCGTTCTGGTTTAAATTTTAGTGAATTAATTCGTTGTCAAAACTTGAAAGTAATTGCTGGTTTATCACAAGTTGGTATCCCTAAAAATTATCAATAGATGTACATTCAAAGGGAACAGGGAACGTAGATACCAGGATACCCATTTACCCGTTAGAGGGTGTTTGAAAAGTCCCTCATGGTGTATCAAATATTTTTAGATCCCCCTAAATCCCCCTTAAAAAGGGGGACTTTGACTCTAGTTCCCCCCTTAACAAGGGGGGTTAGGGGGGATCTGTAAGTGCCTAAAATCACAACCTAAAACTTTTCAAACATCCTCTTAGAAATCGAAGAATCATAGTACGAATTTCTGTTATTATGGTTGTGCTATTTTCTGTACGCCCCTAACGACTACAATTAAACTCACAGATAACAAAGTTATAAATTAGCAATGCAAAGCAATTCTTCTTTGGAAAGGCAGCCACAACTTACAGAGGAAACGAAATCATTTCCCCTCTCCTACGGTCAACAAGCGATGTGGTTTCTTGACCAGATAGCACCCCAAAGCATCGCATACAATATCTATACAACAGTGCAGATAAGCTCAGAGTTAGATTTGGAAGCATGGCACAGAGCTTGGCTGCAAATTGTAGAACGTCATCCCATCCTGCGAACTACCTATACACAGCATGAAGATCAACCTATTCAAGTAATTCACCCATACCAAGAGATAGATATTAAAATAACAGATGCTTCTGCTTGGAATTTAGACTACTTGAAAAAACAAATTCTGGTAGAAACCGAGCGTCCTTACAACTTGGAAACAGGTCCAGTATTGCGGGTACATCTATTTACAAGATCATCAGCAGAACATATCCAATTACTGGCCATGCACCACATTGCTGGAGATATGTGGTCTTTTGACATATTATTAAATGAACTGCAAATTCTGTATGCTACAGAAGTAAAAACATCGTCTCAAGCTGACTTACAAATTATTGAAAATTCAGATATTTATAATTCTCAAACAGATAATAGTCTCTCTCTTTCAAAGCTATCATACACAGATTATGTAAGTTGGCAGACCGAGATGTTGTCAAGTTCTCAAGGTGAACAAATTTCAGCATACTGGCATAAACAATTAATAGGTGAGTTGCCAGTCTTAGACTTGCCCGTAGATAAACTTAGACCAAATGTGCAAACCTACTCTGGCAATACACACATCATCAAGTTAGATGAAGAATTGCTTTCCAGGCTGAGAAAGTTGTCAGAATCGGAAAAAACCAGCCTGTATAGAATTTTTCTGGCTGCATTTTTTATTCTATTTTACCGCTTATCAGGACAAGAAGACATCCTAGTAGGTTGTCCGGTTGCGGGTCGGTCAGGTAACAAGGAGTTTGAAAGTATTGTTGGCTATTTTACAGACCCCATAGTATTACGTGCAAATCTAGGGGAAAATCCCACCTTCAGAGATTTTCTTGCTCAAATCCGTCGCACAGTTTCTGAGGCTAAGAAGCATGAAGATTATCCCTTTCCCCTATTAGTAAAACAGCTTATTCATGAAAGAGATTCTAGTCGTCCCCCTCTGTTTCAAGTTTCTTTAACTTGGCAAGAGCATCGCTGGTATGATAATAGCCAAAAATCATCTTTAGTGATGTCGCCATTCTTAATAGAAGGACATCAACGAGGATCAGCATTTGATATAGATTTGGCGATTATTAAAACTGGTAGTGAGTTTAATTTTTGCTGGCAATACAACACTGATCTGTTTAATATTTCCACTGTAGAACGAATAGCAGGAAATTATCAAACCTTACTAGAAAGTATTTTAATTAATCCACAGCAACCTATTTCCCAATTACCATTGTTAACAGAAATTGAGCAATATCAATTATTAGTTGATTGGAATAATACTAAAAAAGAATATCCATTAGATAAATGTATCCATCAATTGTTTGAAGAACAGGTAATCAAAACACCCGACGCTATAGCGGTAGAGTTGGAAGGGGAAAAATTAACTTATCAGGAATTAAATCAACAGGCAAATCAACTAGCAAATTATCTGCAAAAACTGGGTGTAAATCCAGAGGTTTTAGTAGGAATTTGTGTAGAGCGATCGCCCTTAATGCTCATCGGATTATTGGGAATTCTTAAAGCTGGTGGTGCTTATGTTCCTTTAGATCCAGCTTATCCAGCAGAACGTTTAGCCTATATGTTGGATGATTCTCAGGCAAAAGTGCTATTAACTCAACAGCAGTTAGTGAACTCCATACCGAATACTGACTTACAAGTAATTTGTTTAGATACCAATTGGGAATTAATCAGCACTCAAAGCGATAAAAACCCACAAACTCAAGTTAAAGCCAATAATTTAGCCTATGTAATTTATACCTCTGGCTCCACAGGGAAGCCAAAAGGAGTAATGATTGAACATCGGTCTTTAGCGAACTTTGCCCAAACGGTAAAAGACAAATATGAGATGAGCAATAGAGACAGAGTTCTGCAAGCTGCATCGATCAGTTTTGACGCAGCCGCAGAAGAAATCTATCCCTGTCTAGTCTCTGGTGCAACCTTAGTGCTACGGACTGCTGAAATGTTGGGTACTGTCTCCACATTTATCCAGAAGTGCTGGGAATGGGAATTAACAGTATTAATGATGGGAACAGCATACTGGCACCAGCTAACGGCAGAATTAGCAACAACCAATGAAACCCTACCACCATCAGTAAGGTTGTTAGCTAATGGTGGAGAACAATGGCTGCCAGAAAAATTGAACCTGTGGCAAAAGAGCATGGAATATAGATCGCGCGTTCAGAATTTAAAAGCGCCACCGATGTTAATGAACGGCTATGGACCAACAGAAGCAACCGTATTATCAACGGTATACAATTTATCGGAGTTGCGCCTAGAGAATACACAGGGACAGCAAATCATTGGCACTCCTTTTGATAATGTCCAGACTTATATTCTTGATAGCTTCCTCCAGCCCGTTCCTATTGGTGTACCAGGGGAATTGCATATTGGTGGTATGGGTTTAGCTAGAGGCTATCTCCACCATCCAGATCTAACAGATGCAAAATTTATTGCTCATCCCTTTAAGCAATCAGAACGTATTTACAAAACAGGAGACTTAGCTCGCTATTTACCTAACGGTAACATTGAGTTTCTGGGTCGCATTGACAATCAGGTGAAAATACGCGGTTTTCGCATTGAACTGGGGGAAATTGAAACTTTACTAATTACACATCCTCAAATATCAGAAGCGGTAGTGATTGATTCTGATGATATTCCTGGTTCTAAACGATTGGTTGCATATATCGTAGAAACTTCCTCTGGAACCTCTTTGCCCCAGTCGCAATTGCGCTCTTTCCTGAAACAGAAGTTACCAGATTACATGATACCTTCTGCTTTTGTGGTTTTAGATGCTTTACCTCTAACTCCGAATGGTAAGTTAGATCGGCGCAATTTACCGAAACCTGACCAAAATAGACCTGACTCAGCAGCAAATTACGTTGCACCCCAAACGGATGTCGAGCGAACAATTGCTACTGTTTGGGAAGAGGTGCTTCATTTAGAAAATATAGGTATACACGATAACTTCTTTGAAATCGGTGGTCATTCCCTGCTCGCTACCCAAATCATATCTCGGCTACGTCAAATCTTGCAGATGGATTTGTCCGTCCGCACTTTATTTACAGCACCAACTATAGCTAGTTTTGCCGAGTATTGTGAGACAATTCAGGGGAAATTGCCAGAACTGCAAACAAAAAGTTTGACACCACAACTCCAGGCTGAACATAAAGCAGAGATTTCGGTATTTCTACACAAGGACGATCTTTCTGCAATTAAACCAGTTGGTAGGACAGAAAACCTCCCGCTCTCCTTTGCACAAGCGAGATTGTGGTTTTTAGACAAATTAGATCCCAATAGTGCGTTTTATAACATCCCTATTCTTTGGCGGTTTAGCGGGAAACTTAATGTAACTGCGCTACAATCGAGCCTGAACGAAATTACCCGCCGACATGAAGCGTTACGGACAAACTTTGTCACACAAGAAAATCAACCCATTCAGGTTATTACTGAAACTCTTTTTTTGCCACTAGAAATTGTAGATTTGCTGTATCTGCCAACAGAGGAACGAGAAGTGGAAATGCAGCGATTAGTTCAAAATGAGGCAGTGCGATCTTTTGATCTAGAAAGAGAACCTTTAATACGTGCCACTCTCTTACAGCTTACCTCAACAGAGTACGTTTTTATCCTCACAGCACACCACATTATTTTTGATGGTTGGTCAACGGGGGTATTTGTCCAAGAATTAGCAACACTCTACACTGCATTCTGTAATGACAAAACCCCTCAAAAAGTTGTTGAACTGCCTGAATTACCCATACAGTATGCAGACTTTGCCGTTTGGCAGCGACAGTGGTGGGAACAAGGGAGAATTACAGAGCAGCTATCCTATTGGCAGCAACAACTTCAAGGCGCTCCCACCTTATTAGAACTTCCTACCGATAGACCCAGACCTGCTATTCAAACAAACCGGGGAAAACATCAACAATTTACACTTCCTCCGTCCCTAGGTGAGGCTATGAACCTACTTAGCAAGAGTGCAGGAGTTACCCCGTTCATGACGTTTTTTGCGGCTTTTGTTACCTTGCTTTATCGTTACACAGGGGAAAAGGACATTGTAATTGGTACACCGATTGCTGGACGTAATCGCCCGGAAATAGAAGGGATAATTGGTCTTTTTGTGAATACTTTAGTGCTGCGAACTGATTTGTCAGACAACCCCAGTTTTGAGCAGTTACTAATGAGGGTGCGGGAGGTATCTCTGCAAGCATACAGTCATCAAGACCTGCCCTTTGAGAAATTGGTTGATGCTTTGCAACCTCAGCGTTCTTTGAGTCACTTGCCTCTGTTTCAGGTCATGTTTGATCTCCAGAATGTTCCTATATCAAGTTTAGATTTGCCAGGGTTAAGTATAAGTTCATTTCCTGTGGAAACGGGAATAGCGAAGTTCGATTTAGCTCTCTCAATTGAGAATACATCTTCTGGATTGATAGCCGAATGGGAATATAATAGCGACTTGTTTGATGATTCAACAATTGCTCGCATGGCAGGAAATTTCCACACTTTAGTAACGGGAATTGTCGCCAATCCACAGCAACCTATTTCCCAATTACCATTGTTAACAGAAATTGAGCAATATCAATTATTAGTTGATTGGAATAATACTAAAAAAGAATATCCATTAGATAAATGTATCCATCAATTGTTTGAAGAACAGGTAATCAAAACACCCGACGCTATAGCGGTAGAGTTGGAAGGGGAAAAATTAACTTATCAGGAATTAAATCAACAGGCAAATCAACTAGCAAATTATCTGCAAAAACTGGGTGTAAATCCAGAGGTTTTAGTAGGAATTTGTGTAGAGCGATCGCTGTTAATGGTAGTAGGATTATTAGGGATTCTCAAAGCTGGTGGTGCTTATGTTCCTTTAGATCCAGCTTATCCAGCAGAACGTTTAGCTTATATGTTAGATGATTCTCAGGCAAAAGTGCTACTAACTCAACAGCAGTTAGTGAACTCAATACCAAATACTGGCTTAGAGGTGATCTGTTTAGATACCGATTGGGAATTAATCAGCACTCAAAGCGACAAAAACCCACAAACTCAAGTTAAAGCCAATAATTTAGCCTATGTAATTTATACCTCTGGCTCCACAGGAAAGCCGAAAGGAGTAATGATTGAACATCGGTCTTTAGTGAATTTAACCCAAACCGTAAGAGATAAGTATGGGATGAACAATAAAGACAGAGTTCTTCAAGCAGCATCTATTAGTTTTGACGCAGCCGCAGAAGAAATCTATCCCTGTTTAATATGTGGTGGAACTTTAGTGCTACGGACTGCCGAAATGTTGGGTGCTGTCTCCACATTTGTACAGAAGTGCTGGGAATGGAAATTAACAGTATTAACGGTGGGAACAGCCTACTGGCAGCAGTTAACTGCGGAATTAGCAACAACAAATGAAACCCTACCACCATCAGTAAGATTGTTATCAACTGGGGGAGAACAATGGCTACCAGAAAAATTAAAGTTGTGGCAAAAGTGCATGGAGGAGAGGTCAAGTATTCAGAATTTAAAAGCACCACCGCTATTAATGAACGGCTACGGACCAACAGAAGCAACGGTATTGTCAACAGTATACGACTTATCAAAGTTAGCAACAGAGGATACACAGCCAAAACAAGTAATTGGCAATGCTTTTGATAATGTGCAGATTTATATTCTTGATAGCTATTTACAACCAGTTCCTATGGGTGTACCAGGGGAGTTGCATATTGGTGGTATGGGTTTAGCTAGAGGTTATCTCCACCGTCCAGATTTAACAGATGCAAAATTTATTCCTCATCCTTTTAATCCATTAGAACGTATTTACAAAACAGGGGATTTAGCTCGTTATTTACCCGACGGGAATATTGAGTTTTTGGGTCGCATTGATAATCAGGTGAAAATACGCGGTTTTCGCATTGAACTGGGGGAAATTGAAACTTTACTGATTACACACCCCCAAATATCAGAAGCGGTAGTGATTGATTCTGATGATATTCCAGGTTCTAAACGCTTAGTTGCATACATAGTAGGGACGTTGAATGAAACGTCTTTACCCCAGTCGCAATTGCGTTCTTTCCTGAAACAGAAGTTACCAGATTACATGATACCTTCTGCTTTTGTGGTTTTGGATGCTCTGCCTCTTACCCCTAATGGTAAGGTAGATCGGCGTGGTTTACCTAAACCTGATACAACAAGCCATAAAATAGAAACGGATCTAGCAGCACCGCGCACGGAGTCTGAAGAAATACTAGCAAAAATATGGTGTGAAGTTCTGCATCTTAAACAAGTTGGTATCCATGACAATTTCTTTGAGTTGGGTGGAGATTCTATTCTCAGTATTCAGATTATTTTTAAAGCTAAACAAGCTGGATTACAATTAACGGCTAAACAGATATTTCAAAACCAGACGATTGCTGAATTGGCGGCAGTAACTAACATCACTCAGACGGTGAAAGCAGAACAAGGTTTGGTAACAGGATTATTACCGCTGACACCTATTCAACACTGGTTCAAAGAGCAAAATTTCCCCGAACCTCACCACTTTAATCAGTCATTGCTGCTGGAATTATCTGGGGTAGTTGACTGGACTTTATTCCCGGAAGTGCTGCGACAATTATTATTACATCATGATACTCTGCGTTTACGTTGTCCGTCCAATGGGGAACAGATTAATATTACCCCTGATGATACTATTCCTTTTTCTTATGTAGATTTATCGGACATCCCAGATAGGGAACAAAAAGCAGCTATTGAAGCCACTGCTAATTCCCTGCAAACTAGCTTGAATATTGCTTCTGGTCCAATCATACAAGTAGCGTTTTTTTGTCTAGGTACTAACAAATCCAGCCGATTATTAATAATTATTCATCACCTAGCAGTAGACGGCGTTTCTTGGCGAATTTTGTTAGAAGACTTAGAAACAGCTTACCAACAGATTAGTCGCGGTGAAAAAATTCAGTTTCGTCCTAAAACGACCTCTTTTAAATATTGGGCTGAGAAACTAAATTCTTACGCACAGTCTGATATTGCCAAGCAAAAACTAACTAATTGGCAAGGTATTTCACGTACACAGATAACCCGTATACCAGTTGATCATGCCTTGGGTGCTAATACTGTAGCATTCAATCAGATCATATCAGTCTCACTCTCACCTGAGGAAACCCGCGCTTTATTACAGGAAGTTCCTAAAGCTTATAAAACCCAGATTAATGATATCTTGCTAACTGCTTTATTGCAGACTTTAGGTAGTTGGATTGGTAGTAATTCTGTGTTACTTGATCTTGAAGGTCATGGACGAGAAGATATTTTTGAAGATGTAGACTTATCGAGGACAGTCGGTTGGTTTACGACCATCTTTCCCGTACTTTTAGAGTTAAAAGCAACAGATAATCTGGGAGATGCTATTAAGTCGATCAAAGAACAACTGCGTGCTGTTCCCAACCGAGGTATTGGCTACGGTTTGCTGCGCTATTTGAGTGGGGATAAAGATATTATCTCTCAACTTTCAACAATGCCAAAAGCTGAAGTTAGTTTCAATTATTTGGGACAATTCGATTGGGGAAGACAAGAAAATTCCTTCTTTAAACTAGCTTCTGAATCAGTGGGAGCGGAACATAGCCAGCAAGAGAATTGCAGTCATTTACTAGATATTAATGGACTCGTAGTAGATGGTCAGTTAAAACTAGATTGGACTTACAGCGAAAATTTTCACCACCGAGACACTATTGAAAATCTCGCTGAAGATTTTGCAGCAAATTTGCGTTTTCTAATTACTCATTGTTTATCTATTGATGTATCTGCAAACCAGGAAATTTACGGCTTTTCTCAACCAATAAATAATCATCAGCATCAGGAAAATAATGTTCCTGTCCCCCTACATTTATTAGAACTGACTCAAGATATCTCTGAGTTATTACCTGATGATACACAATTCGCATATCCTCTTGCCAAAATGCAGGAGTTTATGTTGCATCATTACGCAAATGATCATCAAAAAATGGGGGTTTATCATGGACAGGAATTATTAGATATATATGATGAAAATCTTTCTATAAATGTCTTCAAGAAAGCTCTACAAATTCTAGTAGAAAAACATCCAACTCTGAGAACGGTGTTTATTTTTCAGAACGGAAAACCATTATGTCAAGTGGTTAGAAACAATCTGAAATTTTCCATCAATGAAAAAGATATTAGTCACATCAAATCAGAGGAACAGGAAAATTACATTGATGCAATCATAAAGCAAGATAGGCAGAATTTATTCAACGTTGAGAATTGCAATGAAGCACTTTTTAGATTATGGCTTTTTCACAAAGCCGAAAATAGATTTGAGTTCTTCATGTCAATGCACCATGCAATTACAGATGGTTGGAGTAGTATTGAATTTGTAAATCAACTAGAGGAATTATATTCTGCTCTCAAGCAAGGAGAAGAAATAACCGTGATTCCTGCAAATAATGTGCATCAGGAATTTGTCGCTTTAGAGAAAGAAATCATTAGCTCAACAGAAGCATCAAATTTCTGGAAACTTCATTTGCAAAATTACAAATATAAACCATTGCAGCCGTTAAAGACGACCGTATTTCAAGTAAAATCTGCTTCCGATAGCCAGAAAGCCATAGAAGAAAACTTTAACGCAGAAATAATTGTTGATTTACGTGAATACTGTCGGAAATTAAAAGTTTCACCAAAAGCAATTTTCTTGAGTGCATACCTGGATCTCATTAGTATTGTCATGAAAGAAAATCAGGTTTCTGTAGGAGTTATTTCTAATGGTAGGATAGAAAGATTATCTGATCCCTTCGGAGCTTTGGGTTTATTCTGGAATATTGTGCCATTTTGTCAAACAATTACAGAAGATAAAGGGGTACAAATTAAAAATGTCCAGCAAACCCTAATTGATATTGAACCTTGTGTGAGATATCCACTGCTGCAAATTCTGTCAGATCAAAAAACAACGGAATTATTTTTGGCTACGTTTAATTTTGTAAATTTCCATAATACCAAAACTGTGGACAAGCATACTAGCTTAAAGGTACAGAGAAAAATGATTTATGACAAGTTTAACTTTCCTTTAAATTATGCTATTTCCATGGAATCATTATCAGGAAATGTCAGCATTCATGTAGAATACGATCAGACATATTTTAGTTACAAAGATATTCAATTAATGCTGCAAAATTATGTTGAAATCTTAAAAGATAGAGTTTATGGATAAAAATTGCTGGAAACCTATCAAACTTTTGTATGTAGTTAGGCTTTAGCCCTTTCGACGAGTTAATTAGGAAGATTTAAACATGAAAACCCTGATTATTGATAACTACGACTCTTATACTTTTAACCTTTACCAATTGATTGCAGAAGTTAATGGAGAGTATCCCACTGTAATTTATAATGATCAAGTTATATGGGATGAACTGAAACAATGGGAATTTGATAACATCGTGATTTCACCAGGTCCTGGTCGTCCAGAAAAATCAAAAGATTTTGGGATCTGTCGTCAAATGATTAAAAATGCCCAAGTACCACTTCTAGGCGTTTGCTTGGGACATCAGGGACTAGGATTTAGCTATGGAGGAAAAGTTATTCACGCACCTGAAGTTCGGCATGGTCGGCTCAGTGAGGTTTATCATACTGCTACTGATTTGTTTGCGGGAATACCTTCTCCTTTTTCTGTGGTGCGCTACCATTCTTTGCTGGTTGCAGATGACCTACCGGACTGTTTAGAAAAAATAGCGTGGACAGAGGACAACCTGATCATGGGAATGCGCCATCGCTCTTTACCAATGTGGGGTGTACAGTTTCATCCAGAGTCAATTTGTACTGAGTATGGACATACTTTGTTTGAGAATTTTAAAGAAATTACCCAAAAATTTGCCCAGGAACGAGATAAAAGTCCGAAAAAACATTATTGGACAGAAAATAACGGGAATGGAACTTTACCCACAAATTCTACTAAGAAAAAACAGCAACAGGAATTTGAACTTTGTACGCGCAAATTGAATTTGTTTACAGTGAGCGAAGCCGAACTGTGTCCCGATACAGAACAGATGTTTGTACATTTGTTTAGTAAATCAGCCAGTGCATTTTGGTTAGATAGCAGTCGGGTTGAACCTGGTCTTTCTCGCTTTTCTTTCATGGGAGATAACAGTGGTGAAAACAGTCTCCTAATCCATTATCGGACGCAAGGGCAGGAACTGACAATTACACAGTCCGATACTGTCAGTTTCAAAACAGAGGGGATTTTTGATTATCTCCAGCGGGAAATTCAACGACGACATTGCTCATCTGAGCATTTACCTTTTGATTTTAACTGCGGGTTTGTGGGTTATTTTGGCTATGAATTAAAGGCAGAATCTGGAGGAAAATTCAATCACACATCTGCCTTACCTGATGCCATGTTTATGTTAGCAGATCGAATGATTGCAATTGATCACCAAGAGCAAACTATCTATCTGCTTTGTCTAATTCAGAAAGGAAAAACAGCCTCCGCCGAAGATTGGTTTGAAGCGATCACACACCAAGTTAACAATCTTCCTCCTCTGTCGCCTATTGTTCCTCAAAACGAAAAAACACCTGTTGTTTTTAGATTAAGCAGGTCTAAAAAGACTTATCTTGATGATATTGAAAAATGCTTACAAGAAATTCACGAAGGAGAAACTTATCAAGTTTGTTTAACAAACCAGATTTACACAGATACAACACCTGATCCGCTAGAGTTCTATCGTTCATTACGCCGCATCAATCCTGCTCCTTATGCTGCATTTTTGCGCTTTGGTGATGTGGGAATTGCCTGTTCATCTCCAGAACGATTTCTGCAAATTGATCGCCAAGGTTGGGCAGAAACAAAACCCATCAAGGGAACATTACCACGAGGAAAAACACCTGAAGAAGATTTTATTCTACGCGATCGCTTGCAAAATAGCGAAAAAGATCGAGCGGAGAATCTGATGATTGTGGATTTACTTAGAAATGATCTGGGACGGGTTTGTGCAGTGGGAACGGTTCATGTTCCCAAATTAATGGCTGTGGAAACCTACGCTACAGTACATCAATTGGTGACAACAATTCGTGGTCAATTACGCGCTAATATGAGTGCTGTAGACTGCATTCGTAACGCCTTTCCTGGGGGTTCTATGACGGGCGCACCTAAGATTAGAACCCTGGAAATTATTGATCGATTAGAGCAAGAAGCACGGGGAGTTTACTCTGGGTCTATTGGCTTTTTAGGATTAAATGGTTCAGCCGATTTGAATATTGTTATTCGTACTGCTGTGATCACGGACGAACAAACTTCCATTGGTGTTGGCGGTGGTATTGTGGCACTTTCTGATCCCCAAATGGAGTTTGAAGAAATCATGCTGAAAGCTAAAGCATTGATTCAGGCATTGATGATCACAACAAATGGCGTTTTTGATCCCGATGAATATTATATCCAGGGAACAGAAACAGAGGTTTTTGATAACTATGAAAAAGTAGGTGTGTAGGCAATGAATAAACAACTAATTTTTGCAACTCTTGGACCTGTTGGAACTTGCCATGAACTAGCGACTCAATCTTATATTGAGTTTCAAGAAGTGGCTAATGCCAAAATAGAACTGTTCAATGATCTGTTAGACGCACTGGAGTTACTACATGATGGTAAAGTTGACTTTATTATCCAAAACTCTGCTCATCCTAAAGTTTATGAATTAACAGAAAAATACTTTCGGGAAGTATTCGTAATTGATAGCTTCTTATGTCCAACTCGTGCTATGGGACTCCTAACTCGTCGTGATGTAGAACATCCCCGCAGTCTAGGATTAATGCCTGCTACGCGGGCTTATGTAAATACAGAACGCTACTCAACTTTTATCCATGAAACGGCCAAGCCCGTGGTGGGTCAAAATTTGCTGGCGGGTAAGTATGATAGCGGTATTGCAGCTTTACAATTTGCTGAAGAAAATCCTGATGTATTAGTAGTTGATGAAGTTATTGGCTCTGTCCAAACAGCTTGGCTCGTATATGGTCGTCAACAAAATAGACAGCAGGGAGTTATTGGGATCAAAAATCCTCAACTTTTCCAATGAGAACTTTCTGGTGTCTGATTCTCTTCCCATTTATATCAATTTACATAATTAGAAAATGTCAACATTTTTCCCAGTTCCTCAAACTATCAAGCCGCGCCCAGATTTAGAGTTGACACTTTTTCGTTGTCAAGAAATAGTTATTCAACTAGCTAATATCTCACCAGGAGCAATTTTTGAACCTCACCAACATCCAGAAAGCCAAATGGGGATGCTTTTTTCTGGTTCTGTGGAAATTAATGTCAATGATCAGAAAGCAATTTTAGAGCCATTCCAACAAGCTTATATTGCCGGAAGTAATATTCCTCATGGTTCTACGATTCTTTCTCAAGAAAATGTTCTGGGATTTGAGATGAAATATTTAATAGGATCTCAATCAGATAAATCAGATCAGGTCATTGATGAACCTATCCTCACTTTCCAACCTACAATAGATAAAACAACAGGTTTTTCTTGTAAATTCGGTGCTTGTTCATGGTTTCAAATAGCTGTTTTGGAAATTCCTGCCCACGCAAAATTACCCATATATACAAGTACCAAAGAAGAAATTGGCATTATTGTTAATGAGCAAATGATGATGAAAGTAGGGGAAGAAGAAAAACTTTTAGGATATGGTAGCATTTATTATGCTCCCCCTGGTGTTTCCCATAGTGGGTATAATACTTCAGATCGAACTATTTCTTTGGTTAAGGTTTCACTATAGATACCCAACTTCTAAGAAAATTGATGCTAATAATACCTTAGCCAAATTACAGCGATTTTCGGGTAAATGAACCACATTTTATATCTCACGCAAAGGCGCAAAGACGCAAAGGAAGAAAGGAATAGAAAAATTAGCGTGTGGTACAAATACATGAAAACTGCTGTAAAAAAAGCCTTGATTGGTAGGTTGGGTTGTGGAACGTGAACGTATCCCTGCGGGACACTGCGTGAACGCGGAGCAATTAGCATGAAACCCAACATGAGCGTTGGTTGCGCTGTCGCTTGACCCAACCTACAAAAAATGGCAAAGGTATTGAATAAATGAGAAGATTGGTAAGAAAATTTGGGAATCTGAAAATGAGTGGATTGGAAGGTTTTAGAGCAGAAATTGATGCTGTAGATTCTCAGATTGTTGAGGCATTAGCCAAGCGATTTGAAATTTGTCAGCGGGTGGCTAACTTTAAAAAGCAACACGGAATTGCGATGATGCAACCCGAACGAGTGGAAGCTGTGAAACAGCGTCGTCGAGAATTGGGGATGCAGTATGGGTTAGATGGAGATTTTATGGTTGCATTATACAGCCTCATCATTCAGGAAACTTGTCGGATGGAAGATGAGATTATAGAAGCGCAAGGTTAATTACTAAAAAAGGGAACAGGGAACAGGGAACAGGGAACAGATAAGAAACTTTAGTTCTGAGTTTAGAGCTTCAGTCAAAAAAGCAGTTTCATTATTTCAATCTCATGTTTTTAAAGATGAGTTTTTTCTGTTCCCTCTAAAGAGTACAATTTTTTTGCAACAAATTTAGGATTGTTATATGGCCTTAGAATTTTGCTCTTGGACTTACCTTGATGGACGCATCGTACCTACTGAATTAGCACGTTTGCCAGTAGATAATCATGCCCTCAATTTTGGAACTGCTGCCTTTGAAGCATTTCGACTTTATCCCACTGTCAATGGCTCAAAGATATTAGGATTAGATTTACATCTCAACCGATTACGATTGTCAATGTTATCTTTGGGATTGTCCCCTGTGGAACCCGAAGCAATTATCAAAGCATTGTGGCAAGCCGTAAGTGCGAACAATTTACAACAGGGATATGTGCGTTTGCTAGTATATCCAAACGGCAATTGTTTGGGGTTAGATCCTTCCCCATTCCCTTCGGCTGCATTGGTTATGGCTTGGCGTTCTGACAGTTCAGGATTTTTACCACCATTGACTTTAGGCATTAGTCATATCCGTCGTCCCGAAGCCGGTTCTACCCTCGCTAGAGGTAAAATTAGTGGCTTCTATGCTGTGGAAGCTGCGGCCGATCGCAATGCTAAAAAAATGGGATTTGACGGTAATCTGATGTTAAATCCAGATGGAACTATCTGCGAAATGACAGGAGCAAATATTTTCATCGTCAAAAACTCTGTTTTATATACTCCTATTCTTCCTCAAAGTATTGATGGAGTCACAAGGCGTTTAGTGATTGAGTTTGCAAATAGATTGAATATCCCTGTCAGAGAAGTACCTCTGCCTTTGGGCGATTTAATGGTGGCAGATGAAGTATTTGTGAGCGGAACTTATCATGAGATCCGTCCTGTTTCTGCGGTAGATAGACAGATTCTCGGTAGCCAATTTCCTGGACCTGTTACCCAACTGCTGCAAGAGCGTTTCCAGGAAATGCTGAATAACCCAGAAGATGAAATGGCATCTCGTTGGCTATCAGGAACGGTTTTACAAAAGTCCACACCCAAGGCTATTTCTCAACAAGCATACCAGATTCGTTCTGCTGAATTGGCTGACGTTCCTGCTGTCCTTGCAGGTATTGGTTCTCTGTTAGCAGAATTAAAAGGTATTCCAGAATTTCAACTTCCTGCTGAAGCCACAGCAATTTGTCAGCGTGTAATTGAAGGGAAATATCCTGGTGCTATTTTCATTGCTAATCCAGAAGGAGACAATGATTCTATCCTTGGTTTGATTACTTTAACTGTGCAAGAAGCGATTCATGTAGCAGGTCAATTTGTACTGATTCAGGAACTATGGGTTCATCCAGATCATCGCAGTCAAAATATCGGTGAAAATCTGATTCAAGCTGTGGAAACCTATGCTCATGAACAGGGAATTTCTCGTTTAGAAGTATGTTTGCCAACCCATGAATTCCCCAGATTTTCTAATACCCACCATTTTTATCAAAAGAGTGGCTTTGAAGATTTCGGTCCTAGAATGCGGAAACTCCTTGGATCAAGCATAACAATATAACCCGTGAAAGTCAATTAAAGTAATAAGGAGCGACATGATGACTACAGATATACGTCCTGATGATTTTTTCAAGTTAACTTGTGCATCTTGGATTAGTCAGGCTTTGGGGATTGCTGCGAAGTTGAGCATTGCTGACTTGTTGGCAGAAGGAGCAAAAAGTGTTGAAGAGTTGGCACAAGCTACTGAAAGTCATGCTCCCTCCCTCTATCGCATCCTTCGATGTCTTAGTACCGTAGGGGTTTTCCATGAGGTTGAACCACGTCATTTTGCTCTTACTCCGCTAGCTGAATATCTTCAAAGTGATAATCCTTACTCTTTAAAATATTTGGCTATAACTAATATTGACGAGTGGCGTTGGCGTGTTTTTGGAGATATGTACCATACTGTCAAAACAGGTGAGCCAGCTATCAAATCAGTTTATTCGGTTAACAATTACTGGCAGTATTTAGAAAAAAATAGTGAACCTAATTTGATTTTTAGTCAATCAATGTTTGGTATTGCTCAAAACTGTCAAATCCAACTTCTTAAATCTTATGATTTTTCTAAAGTTGGCAAAGTCGTAGATATAGCAGGCGGTCAAGGTCTAATTATTTCTGCCATTCTCAAGCATAATCCCCACTTACAAGGACTCCTTTTTGATATGCCTGAGACAGTTTTTGATGCCGTTAAGTTTCTGAAAGCGGAGGGAGTAGATGAACGATGTGAAGTAGTCGGTGGAGATATGTTTAAGTCCATTCCTAGTGGGGGTGATATTTATCTTATGTCATATATCATGATTGATTGGGATGATGATAGTATAGTCAAATTTTTGGAAAACATTAACTATGCTATGCCTAAAAATGGCAAACTGCTTGTTATCGATCCAGTAATTCCCGTTGACAATCAGTACCATTGGAGTAAATGGGAAGATTTATATCCGATGTGTATGGGACATGGACTAGTGCGTACCCAGGCAGAATTTAAGGCTATTTTCCGAAAATCAGGTTTTGAATTAGTGAATATTTTCTCTCCAGAAAAGCCCCTGAGCCTGATGGAACTGGTACGTGTTTGATAACTTTTGAAATGCGGGAGGTGATTGTATGAGTAATTTGTCCCTTGAGGTGGTCTTACAAACAGAAATGCAAGGAGCATCTCCTATCATTGTGACTTCTGAGGGAAACAAGGCTGGACAAGAAGTTGAAGAACGTAGCCAGAGGATTATTCAAGGTCTACAGCGTCTTCCTGAATGCAATTTTTCCACGGCTGAGGTTAGCGATCTCTATCTTGATAACATTCTCCAACAAATTCATGAACAGTCCTATCTTGACTTTTTAGCTCATTGGAATAGAGCATTAGTAGGAGAAGACTTACTGTTTGATTATCCGTTTGTTGACCAGGGAATTGCCGCAGATACTCCTCTATTTGCGGGAGTCTACGACTTGTCTCGTGAAGGGGCTAGAACTGCGATCGCCGCCGCACAGAAAATTGTCAATGGTGCTTCTTTGTCCTATGCTTTGTGTAGACCTCCCGGACACCATGCTGGGCCTGGTTGGTTAGGAGGATATTGCTTTTTAAATAATGCAGTTGCGGCTGTAGTTACACTTCTGGAATCGGGAATAGGTCCAGTAGGATTGATTGATATTGACTTTCATTTTGGCAATGGTTCTGCTGCTTTATTAGCATCACGACCAGATGTTTGGTTCGGTTCTATTCACAGTTCTACAATCCTTAGTTATCCTTACAAAGAAGTTCAACCAGCTAATGATAGTCAAACTTTCATTCCTTTTTCCCATTCACCTAGTTCAGAGGAATTTTTAGCTGAAGTTAAGCAGCTAGTTAAAAAGTCCAAAATTGAATTTGGTTGTGCAGCTATGGTTGTTTCTGTTGGCTATGACATTATTATCAATGATCCTCATGGCGGTTGGCATTTACCACCTGCTATTTTCGAGGAAATTGGTCAGATTCTCACCCAAGCATCTATACCACTTTGTTTAGTCCAAGAGGGCGGCTATCTGTTAAATGCCTTAGACGAATGTGCCTATAAATTTGGATTAGGATTATTGGGCAGGTAATAAACAAGTGCGATTTGTATTCCCCTCAATAATTGGGGGGACTATGAAGAGCAGATTGTTCAAGAATAAGGGGTACAGCCGGGATACCTGCAAGTGCGATTCGTTCTGGAGAAACCCAGTTTCTGGGGGGATTCCAGGCTTTAGTAGAGTAACCCTTATGGGGCTGAGTTCGCACTTTAATCCTCTACTAATGACAACTTGATATCCATGTAAGTGAGGTTCACCAAGAACCAATTCTTACTGCCCTGGTGCGGGGTTGAAAGCACATAAACTACCAGAAATGGTAGCCCCTACGGAGAAGACTGACTATCAAATCTGTAAAGCGGGGATGAAAGCGGTTAATGGTGGTAATTGCTGAAAGCACCAACTGCAAGCAAGAGTTTATGGGGAGAGTAAACGAAGTGTCGTTGAGCCATCGTCAGATCTCGCCAAGGGATATAAGCTTGTGTTTCGGACACACCTTGGGTTGGAAATAACCGACAAGGGGTTTGGACTGTTAGGATCTTGCTACCGAAACAGCGTACCTCCTAGACCCCCGGTGGATAGACACCCCCCTAAAGACTCAAAACAATGGATATCAGGAACGAAATAACCCAAATTATAGTTCCTATAGTGGTCGATATATAGGTAAGCAGTCAAGCTAAAAGCTTTATTTGGGAGGGATGGGTTAAAAAGCAAAAGCCTAGACCGAAATAACGGTCAAAGCCTGAAAAGGGATGGAGTAATGTCCGGGATAAGCAGACGTAACCCGCAATGTGTCTGTATATAGGGGTGTAAATAGCAATGAATAAGCCTAAATCAGATTCAACATTGGATACTGAGGGATGGAAGACTATCAACTGGCGACAAGTCGAGCGATATGTCTTTAAATTGCAAAAACGCATCTATGCCGCTTCACGTTGTGGTGATATAAAACGAGTTCGCTTTCCTCCAGAAAACCCTAATGAGGTCTTGGTCGAACAGGGCATTAGCGGTAAGAAGGGTAACACAAGACAACCAGGGAAAAAAGACCGCCGGAGTGGATGGTATCAAATCACTATCCCCAGGAGCGCGTTTTAACTTGGCAAAAGGTCTATTCATTAACGGTAAATCCAAACCTACACGGCGGATATGGATACCAAAACCAGGTAAAACCGAATTTAGACCGCTCTCGATACCCACTATTTTTGACCGTGCCTTACAAGCGGTAGTGAAAGCTACCCTTGAACCGGAATGGGAGGCTCGTTTTGAGCCATCAAGCTACGGTTTTCGACCCGGTAGGTCATGCCATGATGCTATCAAACACATCAAAAACTGCATAGTATCAAAATCTAAATTTGTTTTAGATGCAGATATATCGCAATGTTTTGACCGCATAAATCAGGAAGCATTACTTCGGAAATTAAACATGAACGGTTCAGTCAGGCGACAAATCAAAGCCTGGTTAAAATCAGGAGTGATAGATTCAGGAAAATTTGCAGCTACTACGGCTGGAACACCACAAGGCGGTGTAATTTCGCCATTATTGGCATCCATCGCTTTACATGGATTAGAAAGCCTGATAAACCAAGAATTTCCTGTCAATTCAGCCGGGAAAATTAGAGGGGCTAAAAGCAAATTTGGCGGCGAAATATCTCGCGTGTGAAACAGTTAGTGTCAGAAATGGATTTGCGAGAATTTCTTCGGGACGTTACCGAGGATACTATGCGGCTGAAAGATGGATTGGTAATACTCCTGGCTATTCTCACCGCAGATATCGTTCTGGATACGGTGTTGGGGGTAGGGTGACGGTAGGATATGGCTCAAGAGGTGAACGAGTTAGAGAAATTCAAAGAGCTTTAGGGATTAGAGTTGATGGTGTTTACGGCTCACGCACCATTAACGCAATTCGTCACTTCCAAAGACGTAACGGACTGCGTGTAGATGGCGTTGTTGGTTATCAAACTCGGAGAGCTTTAGGTATTTAGGAACTGTCTAATCACTCTAATTGAAAGGTAAGAGGTAAGAAGCAATAGTTACCCATGTTTAAAAACATAACTAAAGTTGTTTTTCTGTTCCCTGTTGCAGGTAGTTTTTGATAATTTGCAGAATGCGTTCTGCTGCATGGCCATCGCCAAAGGGATTAATGGCGGTGGCTATTTTCGTGTAAGCGTCGGGGTTGCTGAGTAGTTCACTAGCGGCTGTGACAATATTTGCGGTTTGTGTACCTACGAGTTTGGCTGTCCCGGCGGTAACGGCTTCTGGTCTTTCTGTGGTATCTCTGAGAACTAAGACTGGTTTACCCAGACTGGGGGCTTCTTCTTGTAAGCCACCGGAATCGGTTAAGATTAAATGCGATCGCTCAATAGCTCCCACTAATTCAGCATAATCCAAGGGTTCTGTTAGGAAAATGCGGGGATGACTCCCTAACAACTGTTGCAATGGTTCTCTAACTGTGGGATTTTTATGTAATGGCAGTAATAAGGCTGTATCAGGAAATTGCTCTAAAATTTGTAAAAAACTTTCGGCGATATCTTGCAAGGGTGATCCCCAATTTTGTCGTCTATGAACTGTTGCTAAAATTGTTCTATATTTATGCCAATCTAACCCAGGTATATTGCAAACTGTTTTTTTGGCAGCCACATTTAACAAGGCATCAATTACAGTATTTCCTGTTAAGTGAATCTCTCCTAATACCCCAGAATTTTGTAAGTTTTCTACAGCTAAAGTAGTTGGCGCAAAATGTAATTGTGTCAGTTGGGAAATCAACCTTCGATTAGCTTCTTCGGGAAAAGGATTAAATAAATCATCAGTCCTTAAACCTGCTTCCACATGACCTAAAGGGATTTTTTGATAAAAAGCTGCTAAGGCTGTTGTTGTATCTCCTTGGACAATTACAAAATCTAATTCTTGGGTTTGAAATAATGCTTCTAAACCTTGTAAACTTCGACAAGTAATATCACTAAGAGATTGTTGTCGCTGCATAATCTCTAAATTCCAATCGGCTTTGAGTTTGAACAATTGCATTACTTGTTCAACCATTTCTCGATGTTGTCCTGTGAGAATTACCTGCAATTCAAAGTCTGGAGAATTTTGGAAAACTTGAATTACTGGTGCTAGTTTAATAGCTTCGGGACGAGTCCCTAAAATAATGCCAATACGGTGTTGATTAGTTATTAGTTAAATAATTATAGTATGATGCATAAATTCTTCAAATTCTAAATCATCCGCTTGTCTTGCCAAAAAATCAGTTAAAACCTGACGAATTAAATTTTCTTCGGAAATGCCAAGATTATCAGATATTTTTTGCAAATTTTGGTCTTCTGTTCCCGAAAGTGAAATTAGCTTTTCTAACATTCGTAAAATTCTTTCTTAAAATCAGATAACTTAAAGACATAATAACATTATGTCCCTACAATTGCACTACCAACCCCGACTAGCAGGTAATGAAACCCCACAAACCGAGTAAACTCGTAAAAAATCTTTTAACAAGAAATCTTTATAATCCTGTGAAGTGCTTACTTACTATAGTCTAGACGAGAGAAAAGAGATAAAGCGTGCTTCCAGAAAAAGAGTGATCCGAAAAATAATTATACCACTGATACAGCAATTCTCATTTTGAAACGAGTCTGCGCCATTTCAGCGAACTGCTTGCAGCAGCGCTTCGCTATCGCCGGATTTGTTAAGAATTGTAAAACCCTATGAATGTAAGGGTTTAAATGTCATGAAACCTTAAAATGAGAATTGCGGACAGATGGCTTATTTGTTTGGCTTCCACACCCGCCAGGGAATAAATTCCCTGTCTCATAGCTCAAGTCCGTTAAAACGGACTAATAAATTTTCCTGATGTTTATTCATCCTTAGTGGTGCCAAAAACCCCTGAAACACCTATAAATAAAGGATTATACCCGAAACAATGGATTTGGGATTTCTCAAGACATCGAACGAGGTCATTGGGTTTCAGCTTCTATTTTAACCCTTCAGGCTTTTCATTGTGAAACTCAAAAAAGTTTTCTGCACCACTAAGCTTTTCCGGTGCTATTTCCTGTTCTTGCGCTTTTTTATACATATTAATGCGCCTTAATGCAAGGGGTTTCACCCATTTTAACTCTTTTTCTTGCACCTTTTTCACTTTCTATCCCATCAAGTCATTTATTTGTCCCGGTTTTATGTTTATTCAGCAAGCCCTAATTAAAAGTTACGATAAAGGTAATTCAAAAAATACTATTGATTATTTACTTTATTTACTCAAACAGTCTCCTGATCAACGATTACTAATCCTTTGGGATGGTGCTAGTTACCATCGTTCTCAAGAAATTAGAGATTTTTTGGATGAAATTAATCAGGGACTTTCAAGCGATCAATGGAAAATACAATGTGTTCGTTTTGCTCCCAATTGTCCGATACAAAATCCAATTGAGGATATTTGGTTACAAGCCAAAACATGGGTTCGACGTTTTTGTGCGTTGATACCAACATTTTCTCATTTAAAATGGATGTTTGAATGGTTTATCCGACACACTACCTTTGATTTTCCCATGCTTCAGATGTGCGGAGCTTTTTCAAAAATCAAATATTAGTCCTATAGATGCCTGGCTATCTCTACCATTTTACCATCTTTTTTAGAATGAAATAGCCCTGAAAAAATCGCCGACTCAAATTATGATTCAATTCCGAAATTTTTCCAATAGTTGATTTACCTGATTCATGTCAAAAGGGAAAGGTTTTTGAATAGGTTGGTAATCTTTTGGATGAGGGGTGTTATGAAGAATAACAGCATTTAAATACAAGCAAGGTTCAGAAATAGGATTCATGATTGCATGGGGAATTTTTGGAGGAATTGTAACCAGTAGTGGTACATTTTGATTCAAGAAAATATAATTTTTATGCCGATTTTCTATGAATACTAAAACCATACACCCTCGCATAACTAATAACTGATCTGTTTGAAAGCGGTGACAATACAAACCATCATCTGCGCTATGGGGAGGGAGTTCATATAATATTGTCTGATTGCTAGATAGTGGACTATAAGAATAGAGACCTTCATCTTTGAACTTTTCTAGTTTAATACATTCAACTTTGTTAATAATCATGGTTCTAATTTCACCGTAATTAGGGCTTGCTGAAAAAGTGGAAAAATAAAATCGTTTAATCGAGTAAATCCGGTTCTTGTCGCACAATCATGTTATACAGAGGCTGGAAGTTAAACCATCCCTCGTAATGCGTACCAATCTGACTATGAGTAAGACTAGCGATGTCTTTGTCAATAAATTTAGCTTTCCCCGCAGACTCAACCATCAGCTGTACTTGGCAGCAGCGATCCATAATGATAAACCACCATGCAGCTTCATCAATAGAGTTCCCAACTGTAAGTAAGCCATGATTACGCAGGATTACAGCTTTTTTATTGCCAATTAAATCGGCAATTCGCTTGCCCTCTTGCATATCTGCCACTATGCCAGTATAGTCATCGAACAGAGCATGATCTTCATAGAAAATACAAGCTTCTTGGCTAATTGGGTCAAGGAGACGTCCAAGAATTGACCAAGCTTTGCCATCTTTTGAGTGGGCATGAACGGCAGCTTCTACATCTGGTCTGCTATGGTGTATTTCAGCGTGAATCGCAAAAGCAGATACATTTACAGGCTGATTACCCTGTACTATATCACCTTTATGGTTAGCTAAAACCAAGTCAGAGACTCGCATATGTCCAAAATAAATTCCGAAGGGATTAACCCAGAAACAATCAGGAAATTCGGGGTCACGAACGGTAATATGACCAGAAGCACCCTCCTCAAATCCATAGCGTGCAAATAAGCGAAATACAGCGGCTAGACGTTGTTTGCGATGAAGACGGTCACTCTCTATTCGCTCGAATTTAGGTCGTTGTGGAAGTGAAAGCATAGATACAAATTTAACTCTATAATATGTAGTTCAGAAACTGATTAGTTCACCGAAGAAAAGCAGGGTGGCAAAGGGTCTAAAGCCACCTAAATTTATTGATGGGGACTCCTACTACCTCCTTAAAGTAAGGTTGTAAATCCTTCCTTAACTAATGTAAAGTTTAGGTTGGCGGTTTTCTAAATAGGAATAGGTCGAATAACGCTCCTTAAAAATCGCTTCCCGGTCTAGTTCAGTGATTAACAAAGCCTCTTCGTCCCCCACAGCAGCTGCTAATATCTTACCATCGGGAGCAATTACTCGACTCAGACCGAAATATTCCAGATCCAATTCTCTGCCTATGCGATTGACATAGGCAATAAAAAGTTGATTCTCAAAGGCACGAGTGGGAACTAGTAGATTGGGTACTAGCATATAAGGTGGAGTAATTGCTGTGGGAACAGCAATAAGTTCTGCACCTTGTAAAGCGAGAGAACGAACTGCTTCTGGAAATTCAACATCGTAACAAATTAACACACCAACTTTAAAGCCTGAAATTGTGTGTATTAGCCATTGGTTTCCCTGTTTGAACAGACGCTGTTCTTCAGCACCGAAGAGGTGAATTTTACGATAATTGCCAACCAAATTTCCACTATTATCAATTAATGCGGCAGAATTATAAAAAAATCCACCGTCTTCCTCCGCATAACCAAATAAAAGGTTCAATCGTTTTTCCCAAGCGATTTTGGCTGCTTGCTGGAGTATTTTCCCGGTTCTTGCTTGTGCTAGTTTTTGAATCTCATTTCCAAGGTTATAGCCCGTTAAAAAAAGCTCTGGAAGGATAAGAAAATCTGCTCCCTGGCTTGCAGCAGTGGATGCTGTTCGTGCCAACAATTCAAGATTTTGAATCGGATCTAAAAAAGTGCCTGAACATTGGTAAATTGCCAGCTTCATAAATCGGGTATTTCTATTAAAGAATATTAAGAGCAAACAAGGAACAGGGAAATCCCGATAATTAAAATGTCAGTTGCTTATTTTCGTCGTTTGCTCCTCTATAAGCAATACAGCAGGTTCTTTCTGATCCTGATCTGACAGTTTTAACTCTATTTGGTTACTTAATGGTAAGGTCAATTGACTATTTTCATTTTCATCAACCGATAGGCTTAATTCGCTACTTTCTTTAGCATTCCTGGCACTCAAAGCCATTGCCATGCCCACTATTACTACAACTGCACCAATGTAACCACGAGTTTTAAAAGTTTCTCCTAGTATTAAAAAGGCTAATATTGCTCCAAAAACTGGTTCTAATGTTTCTATTACCCCAGCTTCAAAAGCTGTTATCATTTGTAGTGCTTTTGTTTGCAACCATGTAGTGATGCCAGTAGCTACTACACCAAGATAGAAGAGAACGGCTAGAGTCTCTGGATTCATGACACTCTTACGCAAGGACTCAAAGTGCCAAATCAGTTCTGGAGTTGCCCATAACAAACCTAAGATTGCTACGCTGGAAAGCTGAACGAATGTGAGAGATAAAAGTGAATGACGTGGTGAAAGGATTTCCAGGACGATAATCCAAGCGGAAGCGAGTAAAGCACACAGAAGCATCCAAACGTCCCCTATCGGAGGTGAACCATCCTGCCAACTGATTATCCCAATGCCGATAAAGGCGATCGCTGCTGCTATGATAGCTACGAAGGATTGGCGACGGTAGAACAACACTTCAAACAGTGTGACAAAGATTACAATCAATCCATAGATGAATGAGGCCTGATTAGCTGGGATAGTCTTAAGTGCAATTGTCTCGCTAACAACGCCTCCAAAAAATAACAACCCCGTGATTGCTCCATCACGGAGCAGGGCTAAATTTAGGTTACGAGCAAATGGTACAAAAATTACTGCACCAAGTGTGAAGCGAATTGCTATCTGTAAAGCGGGTGGTACAGTAGTGATGATTTGCTTAATCATCACTGGCATGGAAGCCCAAATAAGTGTTACCAACATCATCATTACGATGCCTTGGAAACTCTGATTAGTCGACGAGGATTGCTTTTGATGATGTTCTATAGCTGGTGTGGTCATAGAAAATTTCTAGTTTTGTTGAATGTAAATGTGAAGTAGATTTCAGAATCTGACTTTTCCCTCTTAACCAACTGACAGTCGAAACCGTTCATGGAGAAAACAAGCACTCAATAACTTCATTAAGAAAATATCTATGACAATGCGTTGGCTGTCATTCATGAACGGTAATTTGTCTAATAGTGCAACCACTTTTGCTTGGTCATAAAAAGGTAGAGATGCCATGATTGAACCTCGCATTGTATCCTGCATTAATTCGTTAAAGGATTCATTAGGTTTGAGGCTAGGTGGTGGCGCAACATACGGATGCTTATGACGACGATAGACTGTATTCGTTAAGAAAGGCTTTGCTGCTTCTCTTAACACATATTTTTCAGTCATGCCACGGATTTTTAAGGAAACCGGCATCTGACACACTAATTCAACTACATGATGATCGAAAAATGGATAACGACTTTCTACAGAATGAGCCATGTCAACTTTGTCGCCATACATCATTAATAACAAGTGCGGCAACTCTGTTTTAGACCGCAAATAAAGAGATTGATGTACAGGTTCCCGTCCGGTGAGTTGACCTTGGACATCAATCTGATTTAAACAGATGCGATAGGCATCCCGATTAGCAATTTGAGTAGTAAAATCTGACGAGTAGAGAGATCTGATTTTCATGCCAATCTCTGCCCATGTTTCAAACCAGGTGGGCACAAAACCTAATGACCGTTTTACACTTGCAAGCTGCATAGGTCTTTCTTGGGAAACCATATAACCAGAAGCGACTAAGTTGCTATCCCGCAATTGCGCCAACAGTTGTTGTACCGTGTTTTCGTCCTGTCCTTGTGTGTTGTAAAACAACATATCCCGACGAAGATCAAAATATCCTGCAAATATTTCATCAGAACCTTCACCGGTTAGGACAACTTTGTAACCAAAATCTCTTACAGCTTTACTGAGAACAAATTTAGAAACACTGGAAGCGTTGTCAATTGTAGTTTCACCGTGCCAAATTGCATCAGAAAAATTGTCAGCCAATTCAGCTTGACTCATCATCACAAGATTAAGATTTGCCCCAGTTAGAGCGGCAGTTTCCCGAACTATAGCTTCTTCGCTATAGGCTGGATGGTCAAATATAGCAGTAAATGTCTGTATGGGTTGAGACATTTGCGCTGCCATCATACCCAATATGGTTGAAGAATCAAGTCCACCACTGAGATAGCAGCCAACAGGAACATCAGCCCGCAAGCGCAGTCGAATTGCTTCGTTTAACTCATAACGTAGCTTTTCGATGTATTCCTCTTCAGTATATTGAGGACGGACATTATCGGTGGGATAATTAAAGTCCCAGTAGCGAATGAGTTGAATATTACTACGATTAGCAATTAGAAAATACCCAGGAGGAACCTGATAGATACCTTGATATAGAGTACGGTCTTGCAGCATTACACCATAGTTGTCTTGGAAAACCGATTCCCAATCCCATTGAGCAGGTACTCCAGCGGTAAATAAGGCCTTGACTTCCGATGCTAAGTAGAGGGTATCGCCTATAACTGTGTAGTAGAGCGGTTTGATGCCAAAGCGATCGCGTGCTGCGAACAAGAGATCGTTTCTTTCGTCCCACAGAACAAACGCAAATTCGCCACGCAAATGCTGCAAGCACTGCGTTCCAAACTCATCATAGAGATGAAGTGCGATTTCACTGTCAGAATGGGTACGAAGTCGGTATCCTCGCCGTTTTAAATCATCCTGTATCCGTTCAAAGTCGTAAAATTCCCCATTTACAACAATATGTAAATTCTCTTGTTCATTAGAAATTGGCTGGGCACCTGTTGTTAAGTCAATGATACTCAGTCGAGTGTGACCTAATCCAACTCGCTGATGGGGAGCAATCCAAAAGTTTTGTCCGTCTGGCCCTCGATGGGATAAAACTTGTGTTGCCCGTTTTAACGCTTCCTGAGAAATGATGCCGTTTTTTGAGAAAAATCCCACAATTCCACACATAAATCTACTGTAGTTATAAGTTTATAGGACTTACGTATTGACAGGATACACTAATACTATTAGGCGTTCCCTTGGGTAAACGTAAAAGAAAGAAATACACAACTCAAATGTGTTTTAAAAACTTGAACCCTGCTCTAGTATAAGATTCAACTGAATGCTTGCGAGAAAACACAAATTTTTAGGTTCTGTCTAACCATTAATACCGGGAGGATAATATCTGCAATGTTACTTATTTTATCATAATACTATCTTCTCCAAGCAAATTTTTAGCTGTTTGCCTAAAATCTGAACCAGTGGTTCACTCATCATAGTAAAATGGTTACCAGGTACTAAATTCAGTTCCACAGATTGCCCAGAGAGTTGACACCAACCCCAAGTCGGATCTTGGTGAGTTGTCGCTGCATCAGGAAGAAAATCAAACATTCCAATGTCACTAGCTCGGAAAAGGGTGATTAAAGTTGGATAATGCACCTGTGGTATATACTCAACAAAGGCAACTGTATTAGCTTTGTAAACTTGAAAGATTCTCTCAATTTCAGCCTTTGTCAACTTGAAGCCAGACCTTTGTAATATTTCTAATAGATAGTTTAGTTGCTGATTAAGGCTGGAAAAAGTTTGTGACTGTGCGGGAATAAATTCCAGGTTTTTGTTGATAATACCTTGATATAATTCACCTAAATCGGTAATGAATTTTAAATTCTCTGGCACTGAAAAATCCTGGTATTTATCAAGACTTGTCACCCAAGAATCTACAAGAATCAGCATTGATACTTGATGTCCTTGATGTTGCAATTGTTGAGCCATCTCAAAAGCAACTCTACCACCAAATGAATGACCACCTAACAGATATGGACCTTGTGGACGCACAGCTTGTAAAGCCTTGATATGATGGGCAGCGATGTCTACCATGCGGGTGAATGGTTTTTCGTTCTCATCCAGACCTAGTGATCGCAATCCATAGAACGGTTGTTCTAAACCAAGATGACGTGCCAAAGGGTAAAGATCCAACACATTACCTAAAACCCCCGGAACAAAAAACAGTGGTAGCTTAGACCCTTGTGGCTGAACTGGTACTAATGTGGAATTGTCCGACTCATCTATAATGATGTTATTTTTACCAAAACCTTTAGTTGCAGTTTCATTACTCGATAATAAAAGCACCTCCTCAGATAAATAATTAACCAATGCTCCTATGGTTGGATAGTCAAAGATTAAAGTAGACGGCAAAGAGCATTTGAGACTAGACTGGAGATGACTTCTAAACTCAATAGCCATTAAAGAATCTAATCCCAAATCAATTAATTTTTGTCCTGGCTCTATTTTTTCAGGTGAAGCTAAACCTAGCACTTTCGCCACCTGTTGACAAACATGAGCAGCCAACAAACCTTGACGTTCAATCACAGGAGTTACTTCTAACAAGGTCTGAAAATCAGTGAGTGCTTGCTGCTGTGACTGCGTTTTTGACAGATTCAGGAAATCAGCCAAAAACGGTGATATAGTCAGTTGTTTTTCCAAAAACCGCGACCAGTTGATTGACATAACTCCTACTTGAATAGGATTCTCTAACAACAACTGTGCCAACACTTGCAATCCTTGTTGCGTAGCAATACTTCCCTCACCTTTCTCACTCAATTGCCCAATTAAATTACTTCTCACGGTCATACCCACCTCAGCCCAGGCACCCCAATTAATACTCAAACCTGGCAGTCCCCGCATCTGCCGATAGGATGCTAGGGCATCAAGAAAAGCATTTGCAGCAGCGTAGTTTGCTTGACCTGCGGTGCCTAACAGACTGCTACTAGAAGAAAATAGCACAAAAAAGTCTAAGGACAGATTCTGGGTTAAGGTGTGTAGATTCCAAGCCCCTTGTACCTTTGGAGCCATGACCTGAGCAAAGCGCTGCCAATTTTGCTGATGCAAGACACCATCATCTAGAATGCCGGCAGCGTGGATAATCCCCCGCAATGGTGGTAAAGATTGCTCAATTTGAGTGAATAACCGAGTTACTTGTTCAGTATCAGACACATCTGCTTGGATGACAACCACTTTAGCACCAGCCTGTTCAATAGTTCTTAATTGATCAGAAATAGCTGGCTTCACTTTGCTGCGTCCTACCAATACTAGATGTCGCGCCCCCAACTCGACCATCCACCGGGCAATTAATAATCCCAGGTCGCCCAAACCACCAGTAATCAAATAGCTGCTATCACTACGGAAAATAAGACTCTCTGGCGTTGTATCAGGAAATTTGATTATGATTTTACCAGTATGTTTACCTTGCTGCATATAGCGGAAGGCACTGACAGCATCAGAAAGAGGAAATACCGTTTGCGGTAGGGGCTTGAGGAAGCCGTTTTCAAACTGCTGAGTTAATTGGCACAGTATTGGTTGAATGAAAGCAGGTTGCTCTTGACACTCTTGCCCTAGATCAACCACGGAATATGATATATCAGGTCGGAAATTTGTGACTTGGGAGGGTAGCCAAATATCCCGTTTGGCAATTTCTAGAAACCGTCCTTTATGTGCAACAACTGCCAAACTTTTCTCAATAAATCCTTCTGTGGTTAAAGAGTTGAGAACAATATCCACACCCTTACCATTTGTATATGCCATCACCTGCTCGGCAAAATCTATTGTCCGGGAATTCATAATATACTTTACTCCCAGGGACTTCAGAATTGGCCATTTGTTGGGACTGGCTGTAGCAAATACCTCCGCTCCCGCTTGTTGGGCTAACTGCACAGCAGCCTGACCAACTCCACCTGTAGCTGCATGAATCAATACTCGATCTCCAGAACCAATCTTGGCTACATGATGCAGACACCAGTAAGCCGTTAAAAATGCAACAGGAATAGTTGCTGCCTCTTCAAAGTTCAGCCTTGCTGGCATGGAAACCACTAAGTTAGCGTTGAGCGTGACATACTGACTAAATGTATCTATTCCAGCAGCGATAACAGGGGTTCCAATTTCAAAGCCTTTGACTCCTTCACCAATAGCTACTATCTCACCGGAACACTCAGTACCAAGGGGGGGATTTCCCGGATATAAGCCCAGCACATTCAGAACATCAATAAAATTTAGTCCTACAGCCTTGACCTGAATTTCTACCTGACCTGGTTTTGGCTTTTGACGACTTAATCTATGCAGTTGCAAACCATCTAGAGTTCCCCGTGAGGACACTTCTAATCGGAATGGTTGGTTTTTAGGAATATCTAGCTTGGATGGAGTTAGAGTTTTTTGGGTCTGGTGACAGCGCATCAGTCTGGCTACATACCTTACCTGGTTGCGAAAAGCGACTTGATCCTCTTTTTGCTCTGATGTTTGTAGAAATAATATTTCCTCAAACAAATTCTGTACCTCGTTTTCTGTCACTTCCGAATCTAAATCTATCCGAATACAATTTAGATCAGGGTATTCGAGTCCAATCACTTTCCCCATTCCCCATAAGGAAGATGAAGCCACCTGTCGAACGGAGGTATCGGCTACAGCTTGCGCCGAACGAGTAACTAACCAGATAGAAGGTATATCATGATATTTATGAACCAGCCCTTGGATTAAATGCAATGTACTACCACAAGTTATCAAGGAAACTGCTTCTAAGTTCTCTCCAGTTAGGATTGAGGGCGTATCTAATCCCCAGAGATTTATAACTCCTTGGATATGAGGTAAAACCACTAATATCTCCTGAAAATGGCGAGGATTAGCAGGATCTATTTTGTACTCTTGCTCACCAATCTGTTCATACTCTTGTCCTGGAAACACTAAAGCACACCTGTCTCCTTGGGAGTGGAACAGTCCAGACAACTTCTGACCAGTTCCTTGACTATCAGCTAAAATTAGCCATTGTTTGGGGAAACTGACTGATGGGATAGATGATATCTGTGGTGATGAAAAAACATTCCGCTGTTGAGGTCGCCATTCCACTTTATATAGCCAATCTTCCACAGATTGCTGTCTAGTTCTTAACATGACTGATTGAGGGACTTGTTGGAGTTGCACCCCCTCCACAAGGGCAATCAACTCTCCTTTCAGGGTGAACAGGTGTAAGTCTGCCTTCACCATGACTTGGCTATTGCCCTGTTTTTGATATAATTGAGCATAGCACCAAATAACTGAACTAGCACGAGCGTACATCTGCAATCGCTCTACACCGACTGGCACGTAAGTATTGTGATGGTCATCATCCATCAATGTGGCATCTAAAATCTGTAGACAAGCATCCAACAATATTGGGTGTATGAGGTAATCGTTGACCTCAAATTTTACTGGTTCTGGTAAGCATATCTTCCCTAGTGCCGCGGTTTCATTACGCCAAAGTTGGTCTATGGCAAAGAAGCTTGGCCCGTAATCAATATTTTGCTGGATGTGACGCTGGTATAAAAGTTGCAAAGAAATCTCTTGCTGGCATTGATTTTTTAAGGTTGCCAAATCCATTGTTTTATTTGGCGACTGTTTGACTTGGGTAATTAGTTTACCTGATACGTGAAGTATCCACGATACTTGTTTTTTGTTTGCCTCAGTTGTAGGTTCTAGGCTAAAAATCTCAAATCGGTAGGAAAAAGCTGCCTCTGAAGTTAACACCAAGTGGACAAGCTTATGAGAACCGTCTTCTGTCAAGGTGAGGGGCTGACGAATTAAAACATTTTCTAAGGTGAGGTTAGAAGTTTTGGCAACTACTACCCCAGCGGCTAAGGCCATCTCTATATATGCTGTTCCGGGAACAATTATAGTTGCAAACACCCGATGATCTTCCAGCCATTTGGGGAAGTTTTTGCTGATTTGACATTGGAAGCGAATTTGCTCGGTTCCCGGTAAGGATATTTGCTGTCCCAGCAGAGGATGAGCGCTCTGATTTGAAGCAACAAGAACAAGTTCTTGAGTTCCATTATCCTTGGGAATTTCTACCCAATAGCGCTGTCGCTGGAAAGGATAAGTGGGTAAAGCTTGGCGACGGCGTGTATAGTCTCTGTCAAATCCCACCCAATTTATAGAAACTCCCTGCACATATAAATCTCTTAAGCTAGTTAGTAGGGAGTGCCAATCTTCTTGTTCTGGGCGTAAACTTGGTAGCCATAATGCGGCACGATTGCTCAGACACTGACAGCCCATTGCCAATAATATTGGCTTTGGACCAATTTCAATAAACACATCTATTTCCTGCTGTGCCAGGGTTGCCATACTTGCTGCAAATTGAACGGGCATCAGGATATGGCGACACCAATATTCAGGGGTAGCTATTTCATCAGTTATTAGTGTTCCTGTAACATTACTATTAATTTTAATCTGCGGCGTATAAAATTTTACTGATTCTGTAATTTGCTTAAATTTTGCCAACATCGGCTGCATTAAAGTTGAGTGGAAGGCATGGGAGACATTTAATTTCTTGGTTTTGATTCCGGATGCTTCTAGGTTGGTAACAAGAATGCTAATTGCTTCTCGCTGTCCAGAAACCACTACACTTTGCGGACCATTAATAGCGGCAATGGAAACTTGTTGGCTATTAGTGTCTAAGGAAGCTATAGCTGCTAATGCTTGTTCTTCACTAGCTAAAAGTGCCACCATTTCGCCATCTGGTGGTAAAGATTGCATTAGCCTTCCCCTGGCGGCAATCAATTTTAACCCATCTTCTAAGCTAAAAACTCCAGCGATCGCAGCTGCCACATATTCTCCGACACTGTGACCCATCACTACATCGGGTTCTATACCCCATGATTTCCACAACTCAGCTAAGGCATACTCTAGAACAAATAGGGCTGGTTGAGTGTAGGCGGTCTCATTTAATTGCAAATGATTAGATGGTCTGTCGGGATATAAAATTGACCGCAATGATACTTCCAGATATGGGTGGAGAATTTCGTCGCAATCATCTATGATTTGTCGGAAAGTGGGTTGGGTTTCGTAAAGTTGACGACCCATGTCTACATACTGGGAACCTTGTCCTGTAAATAGAAAGGCAATTCGTTTCTTAAAAGCGAGTTTAGGGGCTGTAATTGGGGGTAGTTCGGGGTTATTGATGAAATTAACCAATTGCCTCTTGAGTTGCTGTTTGGAGTTAGCAACAAGGCAAGTGCGATAATTAAAGTGTTCCCGTCCCGTATTGGCTGTAAAACAAATATCTGCTATTTCTGTTTTCTGTTCAGACTCCAGATAAGTAACATAACGTTGTGCTAGTTCGGCCAGCGCCTGATTTGTTTTTGCTGATAACGTTAAAAGATGCCATGTCCTGTCCGTCGTGGATTTTAAGTTTGGACTTTGGATTTCTTTTGGTGCCTCCTCCAGTATAACATGACAATTTGTACCACCCATCCCAAAAGAACTTACGCCTGCTCGCCGAGGTGTATCTTGAGTTTGCCATTCTGAGAGAGTGGTATTAACGTAAAAGGGGCTATTGTCAAAGTCAATATTGGGATTGGGTTTTGTAAAGTGGAGACTAGGGGGAATCAATTTATGTTTAAGTGCCAATATCGTTTTTATGAGACTTGTGATACCAGCCGCCTCATCTAGATGTCCGACATTGGTTTTGACTGAGCCGATCGCACAAAAGCCGTTTTTTCTACTACTCGTATTTTCCCGGTAGGCTTTGGTAAGTGCTGCTACTTCAATTGGATCTCCTAAAGGTGTTGCAGTTCCGTGTGCTTCTACATAACTCATCGTGCTAGAGTCAATTTCAGCTAAGGCTAATGCTTCCGCAATGACTTTTGCTTGCCCTTCTACACTAGGAGCCGTATAACCCACCTTTAAAGCACCATCGTTGTTAATAGCTGAAGCCTTGATTATTGCATAAATATTGTCTTTATCGGCGATCGCATCATCCAACCGCTTCAACATTACAATACCACAGCCACTACCAAACACTGTTCCTTGAGCTTGGGCATCAAAAGTCCGACAGCATCCATCGGGAGAGTGAACCATCCCTTCCTGGTAAAGATAACCAGTTTTTTGCGGCACGACAATGGAAACACCACCTGCTAGAGCCATGTCGCATTCCCCATTTCGTAAATTCTGACAAGCAACATGAACAGCTACTAGAGAAGTTGAACAGGCAGTTTGAATGTTTAAGCTAGGTCCTGTTAAACTCAGTTTATAGGAGATACGTGTGGGAAAATAATTCCGCTCATTGCCTAACCTTGCTTGAAGGGAGTTGAATTCCAAGAACGGGTATTTCGCAGAAAATCCCTGGTAAGGATAAACATTATTAATCAGGTAAGTACTCATCCCTGAACCAGCAAAAACCCCTACTGCTCCCTGATAGTTTTTCGGGTTGTAACCAGCATTTTCAAAGGCTTCCCAAGCGGTTTCCAAAAAAATCCTTTGTTGGGGGTCTATAATTTCAGCTTCTTTGGGAGAATAGCCGAAAAACTGTGCATCAAACAAATCAATGTTTGGCAAAATAGAACTGGCTTTTACATAATTATCCTGTTTTAGCAAGCTAGGGTCTGGTAGCTCTATTTCTGCATCAGAGAAGAAGGAAATTGATTCAACTCCATCGCGCAAATTGTGCCAAAATGTTTCAATATTTTCTGCACCGGGAAACCGACCAGACATACCAATAATAGCGATATCCGAGGCTTGATAACCCTGTCTTTTAGTCGGCTTTTGGTATCCTATATTTGGTGGTGCTATTGCAGTTTTATTTAAGTGTTGAGCTAAAGCATATATGGTGGTATATTGAAATAAAGTGACAGTTGGTATATTTTTATTAAAAATTTCAATTAATTTTTTATGGACTTGAATTAGAAGTAAGGAATTACCACCCAAATCGAAGAAATTATCATGAATTCCCACTTCTTCCAATTGAATCACTTGTTGCCACACATGAGCAATTATTTTTTCAATATCAGATTGAGGTAAAATTAATGCTTCTTCTACTTCTCGACGAGATATATCAGGTTGGGGAAGACTGCGACGATCCACTTTACCACTGGGTGTTAGCGGCATTTTTTCCAATACCACTATTGCAGATGGAACCATGTAATTAGGCAGGTGTTCCTTGAAATAATTCCGTAAAGTGGATTCTAGAGACTGATGCACTCCTTCTTGTGTAGGGACTACATAGGCAATTAGTCTTTTGTCTCCGGGGACATCTTCGCGAACAGTAACTACACCTTCCTGAACAATCGGATGTTTTGCTAACAATCCTTCAATTTCGCCCAGTTCAATCCGGAAACCGCGAATCTTGACTTGTCCATCGCTACGTCCTAGATGTTCGATATTACCATCATTCAAGTAACGAGCTAAATCACCTGTTTTGTACAAATTACCAGGGCTAAATGGGTTGGGAATAAATCTTGCTTGAGTTAATTCTGGACGATTGAAATAACCTCTAGCGATTCCTGCACCACCTACATATAATTCTCCCGGAACTCCCAGAGGAACAGGTTGAAAAAACTCATCAAGAAGATAAATTTGGATATTATTAATTGGACGACCGATAGGGGGAAGTGTTGCCCAATACTTGGCATCTCCTGTCAATGTAAAAGTCGCTATCTCTGGAACTTCAGTAGCACCATAATGATTGTGTAGAGTGGCACCGATTTGCCGGAAAAACTGAGTAATTTTAGGTGTGATTTGCAGTTGTTCACCAGCGGTCATTACCTCACGCAAAGTGATAGGAATAGTTTGCTCATCAATCACCTCTACCAATTGCTGTAGAGCAATAAAGGAAAGATAGAGTTTTTCAATTCCGGTTTGAGTAATTGTTTTTAATAGGTCTACAGGACTATGGCGTACTTCTTCAGAAATTAACACTAATGTTCCACCAGAACACCAGGTAGAAAAGATTTCATGGAAGGAGAGGTCGAAGCTAATGGAAGCAAATTGTAGTGTCTTAACTCCTACTGTTCGATTTTGGAGATGCCAGCTAATCATATTCATCAATGCCTTGTGTTCCATCATCACACCCTTGGGCTGGCCTGTGGAACCAGATGTGTAAATGACGTAGGCTAAGTTATGGGAATTAACCGCGCTGTCTAGATTTTCTGCATCTTGATCAGCAATTATCTGCCAATCTCTATCCAGACATATGATCTGATGGGTTGCGGTTATATCTAGGATGGGTGATGATGTCCTTAATAATAATTCCGTACTTAATAGCAGTTGGATATTGGCATCGGAGGCTATATATTCCAAGCGGTCTTTGGGATAGCCAGAATCTAATGGCACATAAGCACCACCAGACTTGAGGACAGCTAATATGGCTATTACCATCTCTAGGGATCTCTCTATGCAAATACCAACTAAGCTTTCTGCTTCTACTCCCTGCGTCTGAAGATAATGTGCTAGGCGATTAGCTCGCTGATTTAGTTCTCTATAGGTTAGTTGCTGGTTTTCATAAACTACAGCGATAGCTTCAGGAGTTTGTTGAACTTGCAGCTCAAATAACTGATGGATACAACCTGAGGGATATTCTATTTTCGTATTGTTATAACCTACCAATAATTCATTGCGTTCTACTTCTGTCAAAAATACTATTTCACCAATATGTTTTTGTGGATTAGCAATGATATTTTTGAGTAAATTCTCAAAATGGTTCATTATACGGTTTATTGTAGCTGATTCAAATAAATCTGTGTTATACTCCCAAGTCCATACTAATCCTTGCTCTGTATCCTTAACAGAGATAAACCAATCGTAGGGTACTGATTTGCTCTCCACATCACTAGGTGTTAAGCTGAGGGTGGAAAATTCCAGGTTTGGCATTAGGTCATCCCGCAAGATAAACAACACCTGGAATAGGGGAGAGAAACTCATATCCCGCTCTGGCTTTAGTTCTTCTACTAATTTTTGGAATGGGTAATCTTGGTGTTTTTGAGCATCCTCTACAACTTTAGCAACACGAGATAATAGCTGGAGGAAGGTGGGATTACCTGCCATATCAGTACGTAGAACCACTGGATTACCAAAATAACCAATCATTCCCTCTGTACCAGGAATGTTACGACCTGCTACTGGTGAACCAATGGTGATATCTTCCTGTCTGTTGTATCGGTAGAGTAATGTTTTGAATGCTGCTAATAGAACAGTAAACAGGGTAAGTCCTTGAGATTGACTTAATATCTTGAGTTGCTCACTCAGATTGTGCGGTAAATTCAGTTGACAATAAGCACCTGCATAAGTTTGAATCGCTGGTCTGGGATAATCTGTAGGTAGTTGCAATACAGACAATTGTTTCCCCAGTTGCTGTTTCCAGTAACTCAGTTGGTTTTCCAGAATCTCTCCTTGCAAGTATTGTTTCTGCCGAATGGCAAACTCTTTATACTGAAGCGGCAGTGCCAATAATGGTGACTGCTTACCTCTAGCGATCGCCTCATACAGGGTTGCCATTTCTTGAAAAAATATACCTATAGACCAGTCACCATCACATATGATGTGATGTAGTGTTAAGACCATAAGGTATTTAGTTGGTTCCATTTGTAACAAAATAATTCGCCACAATGGGCCAGTGCGGAGGTTAAATGATTGCTGTACAGATTCTATAGACATCCGTTCAACTGCTTGCTTTTGCTCAACAGCACCCAGTTTTTGTAAATCTACTACCGCTAAATCCACATTAAAGGGTGAAGTAATTATCTGCCTTGGTTGTCCATCAATGACATCAAAGGTAGTTCGGAGAATTTCATGGCGCCTAATAATTTCATTGATACTTTGTTTTAATATGTCTAGGTTAATTAAACCTATAATTTGAGTCCCCCCTCGGATATTATAAGACGGATTACCTGGTTTTAGCTGATCTAAAACCCACATACGCTCTTGTTCAAAGGAGAGAGAAAAGTATGGTTTTTTATGGGAATAAGAAGATGTGTTGGTGGGTTTCATAAGAGATTCCTTAATCATGATTTGGCGTGGGAAATCCTGGACAAAACTGGACAACCTTACAAAAATTTATTCACCAAGCCAGTAAATCCTGTCCGGTTTTGCCTAGATAAAATGAAGCGCCTACAATTTAGTTAAATATTTAGTCAATGGCTTCAGAAGTTGTTAATCCCTGATTTGCTGATCTTCTAAATATACCAGTACCCCGGTTCTCATCTGTTTCCTTGTTGTGAAACTTATGTTTTTCAAAGACTGAATCGTATTTACCATCCTTGAGTACTGAGTCTGGCAACCTGTGCAATGGCTTGTATATATGGTGTTCTTGACCTTCTACCCAAAATGGCGCATTTGACACAGCATTATAGGTACAATGGAGAATAGTGCGGGGCATATCTGAGTGATTGACATCTGACCAGTGCAAGGTATTACCGTGCAAAAATAGCACGTCCCCCATTTCCATCTCACAATGTACCATTTCCAGTCTTGCCAAAATCTTTTCTACTCGACTAGGATCAGTACAATAATCATTGCCAAACTTAAATTGGTCAATACGACCCATTAAATGAGATTTCTTGACTACCTGGAGACATCCGTTGTTTTTAGTGTGTTTATCAACAGCAATTGTACAGGTTAATATGTTTGGAAACAAGCAACCATCATGATACCAAAACCAATAATCTTGATGAAAACCTACTACACTTTCAGAGTGAGGTTGCTTTCTGACAATTTTAGAGTGCCAGTGATAGCATTCTTTGCCCAGTAGTGCTTCAGATGCATCAACAACCCGCGCCATTCTGGGAATAACCCCCAGCATCGTATCGCTTAAATCACTCCAACTGGCAACCTTAAAAACCCTACCTTGGTCATCAATGACAGATGTCTGTGCCCCTCTAATTTCCGGATCTTCCTCACAAGCTAACCTCAAGGGTTCGAGTTCTTCAGGATCAAAAAACCCAGGAATGATGACAAATCCCTCAGCGTGATATTCCGCAATTTGTGCTGATGATAGGGGACGAGTTGTAATTATTTTCTGTTGATCTATGTTTGGTAGAGGAGTTTCTTGAGAGGATGTTTGAGTAACCATAATTATTCTCCTGCAATTATTGATTCAAATGGATTGTTGTTCTTAGGTGATAAATTCTGGACGATCTGACAAAGCTGTTTTTATAATATCCAGGGATGTTTGCAGTTCCAATCCTGTAAGTTCCAACCTTGGTGGACGCACGAAGGTATTTCCCCAGCCAACAGCCTGCTGCATCAGCTTTGTCATCTGGACAAACTTCGGATCTGCGTTGAGTCGCATCAAAGGCATCATCCATTTGTAAAGACGAAAAGCTTGATCATCCTCTTTTTGAATAGCATAGTTAAACAGGGCTACACTTTCTTTTGGCAAAGCATTGGCAGTTCCTGCTACCCAAGATGTTGCCCCTGCGGCTACACCTTCGACTAAGATATCATCCATCCCTACAGATATAGAAAGTCGCTCTCCAAGTAGGGAACGAATAGCTGTAATTCTACGTACATCAGTAGTTGCTTCTTTAACGGCACAAAGATGAGAATGATCCGCCGCTAGTTCGGCAATATGTTCTGGCAAAAAATCAGTTCCGTAGGCATCTGGGTCATTGTATAACATACAGGGTGTGTCTGTGGCTTCGATGACAGCAGCTACATGAGCCTTCATCTCATACCAATCTGTGCTGTATTGATAGGGTGGTAAAATCATTAAGCCACTACAACCTAATAATGTAGCTTTTTTTGCCAAGGCTACTGCTTGGGCTGTTGTCATCGCACCAATACCAGAAATAACTGGTACGCGATCGCCAACCGCTGTTATGCAAGTTTGGAGAACCTGAATTTTTTCATCAAAGCTTAGGGAGGTTGCTTCTCCAAGTGTGCCATTAGCAACAATACCTGTACAGCCATTATCCACTAACCAATTGACGTGTTTAGCTGTATACTCCGCATCGAAACTTAAGTCTTGTTTAAAGCCAGTTGTGATTGCTGGCATTACACCTTGCCATTTCATTATATTACCTACTATTTCAGTGGATTTTGCATCAGGTTTTAATGATGAATTTTTAATTCATTAGGACTTAATTACTGTATAAATTAACCTTTATCTGTATGAAGGAAATTGCGTCATTTCAGACTTTGGGGTATGAATTTTATACAAATAGAGTCCTATTCATGTTGGTGCTAGAGATTTAGTTTCTAATTAATGAAAGCTCTGTTTCAATTGCTAATGATGGCAAAGATAAGGTTGTATCTAGCTGGTTGAGTATTTGCCGAATTAATGACATGCCTTCCAAAAAATTATCAGTATTCCGCGCTAGAGCTATTCTGATATATCTCTCTCCTTGAGCAGGATTATACCAGAAGAAGTAACTGCCTGGTAAAACGTAAATCCCTCCTGTACAGAGAATTCTTTGTAATTCTGTGGCTGTGAGATTGGGTTCCATAATTTCACACCAAGCCACACTGACTTTACCTTTTGGTTTTTGTATTTTTAGAATACTATTATCAAAAATTTCTTCTATAATTTTTCTGTTAGTATTTAAAAGATTTTTTGTGGAAGTAAACTGGTATCTTTGAGAATCCTTTATATACTCTGTGAGAAAATTCAGAATAAAAGGCGATACATTTAGTATGTAAGCTGTATAGATACTATACATCTCGTCATAAAGATTATCGCTTACTTTCAGCATGGCTATTTTGGCATCTTGAATCGGCCAGGTTTTACCTGTATCTTCAATTGCCATATATTTTACACCTGATTCCCTTAATATTTTATAGGTATCATATAGTTCAATTTCCTCATCATTCATTAAGAAGTTCGCAAAGCAATAATCTATTATCAGAATTTTGTCATAGTCTTTACAGAACCTGACTAGATTTTCAAAAGATTGCTTATTTTTTTTATCCAGCAGAGTGAAACCGGTGGGATTATTCGGATCTATAATAAATATAGCATCAGTTTTTACATGATTTTTCAGGTTTTCATAAATTTTATCTTCTTCATGAAGTAATTCCTCTTTTAAAGGAGAAAGAGGTATTTCCATGTGCATCAATATTTCATATAGATTGTCAAAGCAAGGCTCCAGTAAACTCACTGTTAATCTCTTTTTTAAGAGAAAGTTAGCTACCTGAATTGTTGCAATTGAAGCAGCATAATGCAGCATAATATTGTTCGGCATTAAGGCTGACTCAATTTTTCTCACTTTATAGAAAGTCTCAATAAATCTTGTATTGAGAACCTCTTGTTTGATTTTTTCAGATTCCAGCCATAATTCTGGCAATCTTTTTACAATTTCTAATTGAGAGATAGATTGGGATTGATGGGTATGAGCATCAGCAAAATTGTATTTGTGTTTAAGTGCTTGAACTTCATGTTGCGTTAAATCTTCAAATTTGATCTGATTCATAATTACCCTCGCAGAAGCAAAAATATTTTATTCCCTGTTTATAGCCACTATCGAACTGTTTTGTAAAATGGCTGAAACTCAATCAGAACTTCGTATTAAGACAACTTTACATACCGTTGTATGACTTTAGTTTTTTCTATATACTTAGTTTTCGTGGATTAATATACAATGACTTAATAGTTAAAATGTAATACCTTAATAAAAGTTTACTTAACGGGTGACAAGGCTGTTGAAGATGAGATGTAGCAATAATTTGAGAAATTTGTTGTCCCCAACGTCCCCACCCACAAGCAGCCATTTCACTACATATTTACCACTACCGTGTTTTTTCTTACTTAAGGTTCTTCCGTACCTGTTATGCCAAACATGAGTTTATTTACCCCACAACCCATATAAATAAAGGGTTTTATTGTTCTTGATACCAAATTTGTCAAAATAACCAATGAATTAAAGTAAAATCCTTATATAACAAGAATTTTGGGATTTAAAAAAAATAATTTAGCATAACAAGTACCGAAGAGCCTTACTTAATGGCTGAATTGAGGTCAATAATAGTTGCTATATGCGCCCGTTTTCAACATCTTCCCCTACTCCCAACTTTTCCACCATTATTTGTTCACGAGTTTCTCCAAAAGCTAAAGTCAACAGGGGATTTGCTTCTAAAGCCGGGAGAGTAGCACTAATATTATCAAGATCATTTCTAAATGTACTGGGCAACTTTACCACAAACATCATCGTTCTTATTGCATAGAACAAAGATAGACTCAACCACAAGATATGGTTACTGGAGAACTTAACGGCAGCAAAATTCACAGGTGCAAATCCGATAAAAAGAGCGACTAAGCTAACATTACGGAGGGTATGTCCTTGTGCTAAACCTAAGAAGTATCCTTCCAGTGTAAAATCTATAGAACTAAGTACCAAGGCCAGTACCAACCAGGGAACAAAAGTATCTATCTTAGAGATGATTTCGGTGTGGTTAGTGAATAATCTAAAAACACTATCGGGAAATAATATACATATTCCACCGAAAAATATTCCTACAATCAGAGCAGTTAAGACAGAAAAACTAACTAGAGGTGCTAACTGGTGTGAATCTCCTTTTCCTTTAAAGTTTCCGACCAAACTTTCTGTACCGAATCCGATTCCTTCAATAAAATATGTATTAAAGCTGATTATCTGCCACAACAAAGAATTCTGTGCGTAAACTAGCATTCCCATCTGTACTCCTTGATAACTAAATGTTAAGGAGATAAACAGAAGAACTAAATTGCTAATAAAGATGTTGCCATTGAGAGTTAAGTTAGATTTTATAGCTGAGATGTCCCATATTTTAAACGCTATAGATATCACTTCCAACCACTGGAATTCTCTACAAAAAAATATCAATCCTACCAACAACAATATATATTGGCTGGCAGCAGAAGAAACTCCTGCTCCCATACTTTCCCACCCTAAGTTGATAATAAACAGATAGTCAAGTCCAATTTTCACACCATTACCAACTACTGATAACAGCACAACTAAGCCATTTTTTTCTCGCCCTAGAAACCAACCTATCAGAACAAAATTGAGCAAAACCGCAGGCGCTCCCCAAATTTGGGTGTTGAAATAGGCAAGACCTGAAGATTTGATTTCTAGGGGGACATTGAGGATGGTAAACCCAAGCTCTCCCAAAGGGTATTGTAAAAGTATGAGGGCAATACCCAGCACCAAAGCTATTAAACCATTACGCAATCCTATCAATAACATTTCTTCCCTGTCATCTCGTCCAACCGCTTGCGCTGTGACTCCAGTAGTCCCCATTCGTAAAAAGAGTAAAACGAAGTAGAGAAAGTTGAGCAAGTTGCCAGCAAGGATGACTCCGGCGAAGTTGTTGATTTCTTCAAGATGACCCAAAAATATGACACTGACTAAATTAGCTACCGGGATCATAATATTCGATAGGACGTTGGCTAGAGCTAATTGGAAATAGCGAGGTATGAAATCATACTTGTTTTTGAGTGTCGGGTTCATTTTTTAAGTAAGTAGTAGTCTGTCAAAGATATTTTAACGGGTAATGGTTCTATTCCTCCTCTGCTCCCTCTACTTGTCTTCATCCTCTATACTCAAAACGGCTGGAAGCTGGACTTTTTTATCATACAAAGAACAAGTTCAAAGCCTCTCCCCGCAAGGGGGAGAGGTTTACCAGAGGGGTTTCATATTTGGTTAAACTATGAACCGTTTTCAGTATATCTCCCCTTAGAGGGTGTTTGAAAAGTTATGGTCAATGTATCAAATATTTTTTACCCCACCCTAACCCTCCCCTTTACAAGGGGAGGGAACTGGATTTTTATTGTTTCCCCTTTTACAAGGGGAAAGGGGGGTAGCAATGTGATGAAAATTACGGAATACCACTTTTCAAACATCCTCTAAGAGGGTGTTTGAAAAGTCTCAATCCATACTAAGTAGGTTGGTGTTGAAAATTGTCGTTATGGCAAGGCAATAGGCAATAGGCAATAGGCAAGAGTGAAGAGGGTTTGGGCGATTTTACGTTTCTTTAGAGGTTGTTTGAAAACTTTTTCGTGTGGGATCTGACACCCGCAGATCCCCCTAAGTCCCCCTTAAAAAGGGGGACTTTGAGGAATTTAGCCCCCCTTTGTAAGGGGGGTTGGGGGTATCTCGATTAATTCTGATACTTTTCAAACATCCTCTTACACAGTTTGGTTTTATTGTGTTCACCTACTTACTTTAAAAAATTAGATAAATGGTGATACTCTGGAATAGAATCCTACATATACATTTTTAAGAGTTATGAATTATAAATTATCACGAATGGCAGCGATTCAATCGCCAATTATTCCGGTGGTGGGAGAATTAATTAAAAACTCTCCTGGGACAATTTCTTTAGGACAAGGTGTGGTTCACTATCAACCACCAGATACCGCAATGGAATTATTACCAAAGTTCCTGGCTGAACCTAAAAATCATCTTTATCAACCCGTTATCGGGATTCCTGAATTATTAACAGTATTAGCAGCAAAGTTATCAATATTTAATAGTCTTGATATCAATGAAGAAAATGCTATTGTGGTGACAGCAGGTAGCAATATGGGGTTTATAAATGCTATTTTAGCAATTACTTCTCCTGGTGATGAAATTATTTTAAATACTCCCTACTATTTTAATCATGAAATGGCAATTAAAATGGCAGGTTGTCATCCGGTATTAGTTGCCACAGATACAAATTATCAATTAATTCCTAAAGCCATAGCCGCCGCAATTACAGATAAAACCCGTGCGGTAGTGACGATTTCTCCGAATAATCCTACAGGTGTTATTTATTCAGAAACAGCATTAAAACAAGTTAATGAAATTTGTCGAGAAAGGGGAATTTATCATATTAGTGATGAGGCTTATGAATATTTTACTTATGACGGTGTAAAACATATTTCACCGGGGGCATTTGCGGGCAGTCATCAATATACAATTTCTCTGTTTAGTTTGTCGAAAGCTTATGGTTTTGCTAGTTGGCGAATTGGTTATATGGTAATTCCTCAACATCTATTAATTGCTGTGAAAAAAGTCCAAGATACCATTTTAATTTGTCCACCTGTGGTTTCTCAATATGCAGCTTTGGGGGCTTTACAAGTAAAAGATGATTATTTAAAAGATAATATTGGGACTATTGCTAAAGTTCGAGAAATAGTAATTGATTCACTGCGATCGCTTCAGGATTTATGTACAATTACACCAGCTAATGGTGCATTTTACTTTTTCTTGAAAGTGCAGACAAAAATGAATGATTTGGAATTAGTGAAAAAACTGATTCAAGAACACAAAATAGCAGTGATTCCGGGAACAACCTTTGGGATGGAAGATGGTTGTTATTTGCGGGTTGCTTATGGTGCGTTACCAGCAGATACAGCTAAAGCAGGTATAGAAAGATTAGTCAAAGGTTTGCAAAGTATCGTATTATAGCCACATAACAAAAATTAATATTCGGATTTTCCCATGAGTCAAATAGTTTGGATAGCAAGACACGCTAACCGCCTTGATTTCGTATATCCCGATTGGTTTCTAACCGCCGAAAGACGGTATGATCCACCTTTATCAGATGATGGTATGATTCAGGCGCAGCAGTTAGCAAAGCGACTTAAAGGGGAAAAAATCGCCCATATTTTTGCTTCTCCATTTTTGCGAACTATCCAAACGGCAAATGCGATCGCTGAAGTTTTGGATTTATCTATTAAACTGGAAGTAGGTTTGAGTGAATGGCTTAATCCCGAATGGATGACTGAAGAACCGGAAAAACTCCCAACTTCAGCTTTAGTCAAATTATTTCCCAGAATTGATACCAGTTACACATCACGCATAGCCGCAAAATACCCGGAAACTCATCAACAGGTGCGGGAACGTTCGGCACAAACTGCCAGGTGTTTATCTACTGAATTCTCCCCCCATGATATCCTATTGGTGGCACATGGCGCGTCTGTCTTGGGTGCAGCAATGGGATTTGTAGGGGACATAGCCAAAAATGAAGTCAAAGCTTCTCTATGTTCTTTAGTAAAAGTTGTCCGCCAAGATTCAGAATGGTTGTTAGCACTAAAGGGTGATACGTCCCATTTGACGAAAGTTGAAGAATTGGTGAGATTTGTGTAAATATTTAATGAGGATTTTCTCTAAATCACAACTAACGCTGACTCAGCAAAAGTAACTTACTAACTGATAAATTTTATGACATTGCTACTGGCCGGAGACATAGGCGGAACAAAAACTATTTTGCGTTTAGTGGAATTTTCAGAAACACTGGGATTAAAAACTCTGCACGAAGAGAGTTTTCGCAGTGGAGATTTTCCTGATTTAGTCCCCATCGTCCAAAGGTTTTTGACTACAGCTAACTCTAGCACACCAGAAAAGGCTTGTTTTGCGATCGCAGGACCAGTAGTGGAAAACACCGCCAAGTTGACCAATTTAGCCTGGTTTCTCGATACAAATCGTTTAACTCAAGAATTGGGTATTCTATCAATTTCCCTGATTAATGACTTTGCGGCTGTTGGTTACGGCATTTTTGGATTAACAAAACAGGATTTACTAACTTTACAAGTTGGTAAATACCAACCAGCAGCACCAATGGCTGTAATCGGTGCAGGAACTGGGTTAGGACAAGGATTTTTGATTAAACAAGACCATCAATATCAAGTCTTTCCTTCCGAGGGTGGACACGCAGATTTTGCACCACGCAATGAATTAGAATTTCAACTGTTGAAATATCTAGTAGATAAACATGATATTCCACGAGTCTCCGTAGAAAGAGTAGTTTCCGGGTTAGGAATTACCTCCATTTACCAATTTTTACGAGATAGAAAAATAGCCACCGAATCACCAGAAATTGCCCAAGCAGTCAGAACATGGGAACAAGAAGCACAGACAACCGAAAAAACCGTTGATCCAGGGGCCCTTATTGGCGCTGCTGCACTGCAAAAAAGCGATCGCCTTTCCGAACAAACCATGCAATTATTTATAAAAGCCTACGGTGCAGAAGCCGGCAATCTAGCCTTAAAACTCCTCCCCTATGGCGGATTATACATTGCCGGTGGTATCGCCCCCAAAATCCTCCCCTTAATGGAAAATGGTAGTTTCCTCTTGAATTTTATCCAAAAAGGCAGAATGCGTTCTCTTCTCGAAGAAATCCCCGTGCATATAATTCTTAATCAACAAGTGGGATTAATTGGTGCAGCTTTGTCTGCCTCTAGGTTATAACTAGTAGTCTGTCAACCCAAAAATGACGGGTGAAGGCAAGCAGGGGGAGAAGAGAGGCACCAGGGGTAGGGGAGGGAAGAACAGAAGTTTTTTCCGATCATTACCCGTCAAAATAAATTTGACGAACTACTAGCAACGTCAGGAGTCAGAAAGTTTGTTGACACTCTCCGGTCTAAAGACGCGAAGATTCTATAGAGAGTTTCAGTCTATATCCCTCAGTTATCCCAGTTTCAGGCACTGCCTTAAATATTTGGGTTCTTGCCCTGATTTCGTTGGCCCTGGCGGGCGAAATCATATCTGACAAGCGTAACTTTCCGAGAGTCCCTCGGTAGCTTTTTATGTCTTTAGTGACAATATAGTTGTATCACGAATATGGATTAAAATCAATGCAGGATTTATCCTGCCTCTAGCCTTCATCCCTTGTCTAAAGCCCAAATGTGGCTTCCTGAGTCACCCACATTTTCAAGGGTTTTCGGCGTTCTTCCTTATAAATCGGTAAATTATTGATTAAATAGTAATTGCTGAACAGTGATGGCTGAATGCTTATTTCTTAATAACAGTGAAATCTGCATCTACAAATTTTATAAATTATGAATAGCAAAATTTTACTATCTTTGATTGCTGCCACCTTTTTATCTAGCAATTACGCCGTCGCCGAAGTCCATTTATCCAAACCCAAAGTTGCCGAAAAAAAACCTATTGTTCCCGCAGTAATACAGCCCAAATGGCGAACATTTACATCCCCTGATGGATATTTCACCGTATTAATGCCAGGAATGCCCAAGCGAAAAACCCAAATCCAAAAAACCTATATGGGAAAAATAAAATTAGAAATATTTTTAATCCAACCACCGCAACAAGAAGCTGCATATATAGTCACATACAATGAATTTCCTGATAGCTATGTCCAGATGACTAACCCCCAAACAATCATGGATCAAGCCCAATATGTAGAACTAACAACCACCAAAAGTAGATTACTAAATCAGCGCAATATTCGCAGTTCTAACTTTCATCCCGGCAAAGAAATTGAATATGTTAATGCTATCGGTAAAATTACTAAAACCAGAATGTTTGTTGCTCATGGTAGATTATATAAAGTTATGGCTATCGTCTCCAAAAAACAGCATGAAACTTTAAATAAAACTATTACAGGCTATTTAAATTCCTTCAGCTTAGTTGTTAAACCTTAATTGAGAATGAGTAATATCGGTGAAATATTCAGGAGTCCGAAAAAATGATCATCACTGAAATGCCAACGCAATTACTAACTAACACTTGGATAACAGCAACTTGGGATGAATATATTCAGGTTATTGAAAATTATCCTGATCAAAAAGCCAAAGGCTATTATCACAATGGAAAAATGAGGATAGAAATGCCACCAATCGGAAATGATCATGCCAGTGACCATAGTATGATTATTTTTGCTGTTAACCTATTTGCGACTATTAAAGGAATTAAATTTAATAGCAAAGATAATTGTACATACAGAAAAATCGGATTTCAAGAAGTCCAACCAGATGTTTCTTATTACATTGCTGAAAAAGCAAATGCTATTCCCTATGGAACTTCCATTGTTAATTTAGATATTTATCCCATACCAGATTTAGTAATTGAAGTTGCGAGTAGTTCCCTAGCTGATGATAAAGGGGAAAAACGCCTGATGTATGAAGATTTAGGTGTAGCCGAATACTGGGTACTTCATGTGCAGAATGTCCAAGTTATCCCTTTTATGATTGAAAATGGTGGCAGTAAAAGAATTAGTGAATCTCAAGTATTACCAGGGTTACAAATTTCTTTACTAAACGAAGCATTAAGAAAAACTCGACAAATGGATCATAGTCAAGTTTGTGCTTGGTTGTTAAGCCAATTTCAGCAATAAGCGACACGAGCAGTTCGACAAGCTCACTGACCACGGTTTTAACCGCAGTGGTATTTCATGCTAAAATGAGATTGTGAGTAAGAAAACCAGATTGCTATATAATATTTATGGGCTAACCATAATTACGGTGGATCAAAAGTTTAAATTTTATGATGTCCCGTTGTTAATAACTGAATCATAAATTAGTTGTGCAAAATACATTATCTATATTCAACCTCTCCCATAATTGTTTCTGTGGTGTGATAAGCAGGTTTGCTTTTTATGTATTTTTGTTGTTAATCGGCTGGATTATTATATATACTCAAAACGGGTAGAAGCTGGGCTTTTTTATCATACAAAGAACAAGGTTCAAAGCCTCTCCAATTATAAAAGCTGCTCCTTTTCCCTCCCTTGTAGGGGAGGGTCAGGGAGGGGTGCGGGGAGAGGTTTACCAGAGGGGTTTCCTATTTGTGAGCAGAGTATTAATAATTTTGGTGATTATGGCAGGACATAGTAAATGGGCAAATATTAAACGTCAAAAAGCCGTAGTAGATGCAAAAAGGGGAAGTATATTTACCCAACTATCACGGGCAATAATTGTGGCTGCGAGAAACGGTGTACCAGATCCAGCAGGTAATTTTCAACTACGGACAGCCATTGATAAAGCCAAAGCAGCGGGGATTCCCAATGATAATATTGATAGAGCCGTTGCTAAAGGTGCAGGTACTTTCAGTGATCACAGCATCCTTGAAGAAATTCGCTACGAAGGTTACGGTCCCGGTGGTGTCGCTATTTTAATTGAAGCCCTCACAGATAACCGGAATCGAACTGCGGCAGATTTGCGCGTCTCTTTTAGCAAAAATGGCGGAAACTTGGGAGAAACAGGTTGTGTAAGTTGGATGTTTTCCCAAAAAGGAGTTTGTGTCGTCGAAGGTGTAATTGATGAAGACAAGCTTTTAGAAGCTTCCTTAGAAGGAAATGCCGAATCTTATGAAATCATGGCAGAGGAAACAGTTGAGGTATTTACAGAAATAGCAAATTTGGAGAAACTCAGCCAAACCTTAAAAGCAAAAGGTTTTAAAGTCACAGATATAGAATTGCGTTGGCTTCCTGGTAATCAAGTAGAAGTTACAGATGCAGATCAAGCTAAATCTCTCCTCAAATTAATTGATACTCTAGAAGGGTTAGATGATGTCCAAAGTGTGACAGCTAATTTTGAAATGGCAGATGGTTTAATGGAACTTAGTATAATCTAGCACTAAATCAATAAAAAGGCTTGGTAAATCGCCAAGCCCATATATACCAAGTGTTTACTATAGTCGCTTAATGTACCTGAATTAATGCTGAAATTCATCTATCTATGGTAGTGTATCAATAACCCCCTGTGGTTGCCCTAAATACCGGGGTAGGCACAAGGCCTACCCCTACATTAAATCTAAACTCAAGTTGACACTCTCAGCGGCTTTAGCCACTGAGCTTTACCCTTACCGGATATTCCTGTAAAATACATTTGTGACTATATCTGAGCAAATCTTACCACTGTATAAAAACCCAGAACGGTTAGAAAATCGGCTGGGAGAAATTCCCCCAGAACCGGGGGTTTATTTGTTGCGGGATGGCAGCGATCGCCTAATATATATAGGTAAATCTCGTAAATTGCGTTCTCGTGTCCGTTCTTATTTCCGGGACTCCACTAACAAGACTGAACGCATTAACACAATGGTTAAGTTAGTGACAGAAATTGAATTCATTGTCACTGATACCGAAGCAGAAGCATTAGCCCTAGAAGCCAATTTAATTAAGCAGCATCAGCCATATTTTAACGTCTTACTCAAAGATGATAAAAAATATCCTTATCTGTGCATTACTTGGTCAGATGAATATCCGCGCATTTTCATTACCCGCAAACGTCAATTAGGAAAAGCCAAAGATAAATATTACGGTCCTTATACAGATTCCGGTTTATTACGAGAAATTGTCCATTTGTGTAAAAAGATTTTTCCTTTACGACAAAGACCACAACCTTTATTTAAAGATCGTCCCTGTTTAAATTATGATATTGGTCGTTGTCCTGGTGTTTGTCAAAAATTAGTTTCCCCGGTTGAATATGCAAAAATTGTCCAAAAAGTAGCGATGGTTTTTCAAGGCAGAACTCAGGAACTAATTGATATTTTAACAGCACAAATGGAAACAGCCGCAGCAGAATTGAATTTTGAAACTGCGGCAAAAATTCGTGATCAAATTGGAGCATTAAAATCCCTCCATGCTGCTCAAAAAGTATCCTTACCTGATGATACAGTATCACGAGATGCGATCGCTTTAGCCGCCGATGATCAACACGCCTACATTCAATTATTCCAAATTCGCGCCGGTCAATTAGTGGGACGCTTGGCTTTTGTTGCTGACTCCCACCCTGAACCGGGAGCAATTTTACAACGAGTTTTAGAGGAACATTATCAAACAGCAGAAAGTGTAGAAATTCCCAGCGAAGTCTTAGTACAGCATGATTTACCAGATAGTGAAATTTTGTCCGCTATTCTAACAGAACGCAAAGGTAGAAAAGTGACAATTTTCAATCCTTTGCGACAAAGTAAGGCAGAATTAATAGAAATGGTCGAAAAAAATGCCCAATATGAATTACAAAGAATGCAAAAATTGGGTGATAGTAATTTACAAGCAACCCAAGATTTAGCCGCTATTCTCGACTTACCAGATTTACCCAAACGCATTGAAGGATATGATATTTCTCATATTCAAGGAACTAATGCAGTAGGTTCTCAAGTCGTATTTATTGATGGTTTACCAGCCAAACAATATTACCGACATTATAAAATTAAAAATCCTGATATTACAATTGGTCATTCCGATGATTTTGCCAGTTTAGCAGAAGTTATTAAGAGAAGATTTCGTAAATATATTGAAGATCCGAAATTAGCAAGATTAGGTAATACTGACTGGCCTGATTTAATTATGATTGATGGTGGTAAAGGTCAACTATCTGCCGTTGTGGGGATTTTAACGGAAATGAATCTATTCGCAGATTTGCGGGTTCTCAGTTTAGCCAAAAAACGAGAAGAAATCTTTTTACCCCACTCATCAAAACCTTTAGAAACAGACTCAGAACAACCAGGAGTCCAGTTATTACGAAGATTGCGAGATGAAGCTCATAGATTTGCTGTCAGTTTTCATCGTCAACAAAGAAGTGATAAACTAAAGCGATCGCATTTAGATGAAATTCCCGGTTTAGGACAAAATCGGCAAAAGTTGTTATTAGCGCATTTTCGCTCTCTTGATTATATTCGTCAAGCTACAACTACACAATTAACTGAAGTTCCCGGAATTGGTTCACGGTTAGCGCAAGATATTTATGATTATTTCCATCCTGTTTAAATATATTTTTTCAGAGATACGAACCACAGAGGACACAGAGGACACAGAGGTAAAACAATTTCTTAATCAATACCTTCTCCATTTTTTGTAGGTCGGGTTAAGCGACAGCGCAACCCGACGCATTTGTTGGGTTATGGCTATGGCTTCTACGTCGCCACGCAAGCTATCGCCACACTTCGTGAACGTACCTCAACCTAGAGGTATTGTTAATTGAATTGTATTGGTTCTTGACTTCTGCTGTATTATTAACCATAGTTGTAAATACCATAGTGTTACCAGATGAAAATCAGTCTCTGTATGATTGTAAAAAATGAAGAAACTAGCTTACCAAAATGTCTAGGAAGTGTTAATAATTTTGTTGATGAAATTGTAGTTCTTGATACGGGTTCAACTGACAAAACCCCACAAATTGCTCAACAATTTGGGGCTAAAGTGTATTATTTCCCCTGGAATAATAACTTTAGTTCGGCTCGAAATGAAGCTTTAAAATATGTGACAGGTGATTGGATTTTAGTTTTAGATGCTGATGAAACTTTGACAGATGAAATTATCCCCTTACTTAAAACAGTTATTAGCAAAGAAGAATATTTGGTAATTAATTTAGTACGTCAAGAAGTCGGTTCAACACAATCACCTTATTCTCTGGTTTCTCGACTATTTCGTTATCATCCTAATATATCTTTTGATCGCCCTTATCATGCTTTAATTGATGATAGTGTCACCGCAATTCTCACTCAAGAACCACATTGGCAAATTGGTTATTTACCAGGAGTAGCAATTCTCCATACAGGTTATCAAAAAGCTGTAATTAATGAACAGAATAAATATGCTAAAGCCGCAGCCGCAATGGAAGAGTTTTTTGCCAGTCACCCCAATGATGCTTATGTATGCAGTAAATTAGGAGCTTTGTATATGCAAATGGGGAAAATTGATGCGGGTATGGAGTTATTAAATCGAGGATTAAATCAATTAATTGGTAATCAGGTTAATGAAGAAAAAAAAACGTTAAGTAAATTCAAACATTCGCAGTCACAGAAATTTGCAGTTGATTTTGATGAAGATATAAATTACGATATTTTATATGAATTACATTACCATTTAGGAATTGCTTACACGAATTTACAAAATTTATCCCCAGCTATTTCTCATTATCAAGCTGCGGTGAAATTGCCTATCTATCCCCTTTTGAAATTAGGAGGATATAATAATTTAGGAAATTTACTCAAAAATGTAGGAGATTTACCAGCAGCAAAAATTGCTTATGAAACAGCCATAAAAATTGATCCTAATTTTGTAACAGGTTATTATAATTTAGGCATGGTATGCAAAGCAATGAGGTTATTTAGTGAAGCTATTGATGCCTATAATAATGCCATTAATTTGAATCCTGATTATGCAGAAGCTTATCAAAATTTAGGGGTTGTACTCTTGAAAATTGGCGATGTTCAAGGTAGTTTAGAAGCTTTTGAATATGCCATTTCTCTCCATGAATTAAACAACCCTGAAGAAGCAAAACGACTTTATCAAGGTTTAAAGGAAATGGGTTTGATTTGATTTTAGGTTACTTTTTTAACAAATAGAACCCGATCATTTCTTTCATAGATTTTATACCAAATTCTATCTTTATCATTAACTTGATATATTTCTTGGGTATTGATAATCTCTTGATTATCAATGTTTCTAAATTCATATTTACCAACTTTTTTAATTTCTTTATCTGGCTGAATTTCCAGATGATTAATTAACTTTGGATCATATTTTGCATAAAATAGATAATAGATATATGGCTGATTTATTTGATTATCAATGACTATTTTATTAAATCTATCCTGATTAATAATTACATAATTCATGAAATCCTTAATTCCATATTGGAACATTTCTCTAGTCAGGGTTTGTTGAGGATATCTATGAAAATAAACATAACTAAAACTAGGAATATTCATTATTCCTAGAAAGATCACAATCACAATCAACTTCTTTTTTAGTTGGATATCTTTTATGGAATCAACTATTATTTTTAACCCAAAAATCACAAATATAATAGTTAAAGGTAATCCATGAATCATTCTTAATGTATGGTAATATGTTTCTGTTAAACTGGCAGGAATTGGGGCAATAAAAAGCCATGCAAGTAATAATAAGATGATCTGACGATGTGGATAAGTTAAACTATCTTTCTTAAAAGCTAGAGTAAAACATCCCAGAATTCCTATATAAAAAAATACTGATAGAAAATCATAATTAGCACCAAAGCCGGGAACTCTCTGCATAACATTAGAATCACTAATACCAAAGTTAAACTCTGGTGAAAAATAGCTCAAATATCTTAATAAAAATTTCCCAAAAATAATAAATATATTTTCTTCTTGACCAAAAATTGAAACAATCTTAAACCTACCGTTGTATCTATCAGGATCAGCAAAAGTTAATAAATATATTGGCGATACAAAAATGATATAACTTAATAAAAATATGGTTATTTTAGTGATATTCTTACGCAAGAAAATTATCATTAATGCTATTAATAGAAGTGGCACAAATAATTTTTGACTTGGGTAAGAATAGGTTAGTATTCCTGCACAAATGGATGCTATAATTAACCTATAAGATTGTTTTGGATTGTTTTTAACAGCCCATAAAAATACTGTCATAAATAACAGCATAAAAAATGGCACAATGCTGGGAGGAATAGCCCATCTGGAAAGGGTGATATGCCAGGGTATAATTGCCAGAAGAAAAGCAGCTATTAAGGCTAATTTTTTATCATTAAGAACTTGTAGACTAAATAAGTATATGAGAACGACCGTACCCACTCCTAATAAGGCAACAGGTAAGCGGATCGAAAATTCTGATAATCCGAATAATTGTACAAAAGGAATTGTGATATAAGTGATAACAGGTGATACCCAATCACCAAAAGATTCCAACATAATTGGCAGAAAATTCCCATGATGATCCCGCATGGTAGCAATTAGGGAGTATGCGTCATAACCATTTATGGCTTCATCTTGATTTAAGGCAATAGGATTATTAGCAAGATTATATATTCTCAGTAATAGAGAAATCGCAATTATTAACACCGAATAGACATTATTCATATTGAGAATGCACCCTAAAAAAAGTCACTGATACCGAAAACTCAAAACTTTTAAGTCTTGAGTTTCGGGAATTAGAAATTATGCTAAATCCGAGAACGGACGAATTTCTCTAATCTATCCATTCCCTTTTCAATTGTCGTCATATCAGTAGCGTAGGAAAGACGAATATTTTTATCAGCGCCGAAAGCAACACCGGGAATAAGTGCAACTTGATGTTCTGCTAATAAAGCATCACAAAATTCCAGGGATTTCAAGCCGGTTTTGCTGATATCAGGGAAGAGGTAAAATGCACCGTCTGGTTTAGCGGTACTCAAACCCGGAATAGCTTTGAGTCTTTCAAACATTACCTGACGACGTTTAGCGAAAGCTTGACGCATTTCCTCTACACAGTCTTGGGAACTTTCTAAAGCGGCGATCGCTCCATATTGAGCAAAAGTACACACATTTGATGTACTATGTCCTTGGATATTGCTGGCGGCTTTGATAATTTCCACAGGTCCAGCTAAATAACCCAAACGCCAACCGGTCATGGAGTAACCTTTAGCGAAACCGTTACTAATTAAGGTGCGAGAAAAGATTTCCTCACCTAAAGAACCTATGCTGATATGTTCTACACCATCATAGAGAATCTTTTCATAAATCTCGTCAGATACAACATAGATATCTGCATCAACTATTACCTGCGCCAAGGCTTTGATTTCCCCCGGCGTGTAGACCATTCCCGTGGGGTTAGAAGGGGAATTAAGGACAAACAACTTTGTTTTTGGGGTAATAGCTTTTTTTAGCTGTTCTGGGGTGATTTTGTAGCCAGTGGAAGCATCTGTTTCCACAATCACCGACTTACCACCAACTAATGTCACCATTTCGGGATAACTTAACCAGTAGGGTGAAGGAATAATCACCTCATCACCTGGGTCAATAAGTGCCACAATCAAATTATACAGAGAATGCTTACCGCCATTGGTGACAAGGACATTCTCTGACTTATAATTAAGACCATTATCATTTTTCAGCTTGTGTGCGATCGCTTCCCGTAATTTTGGTTCACCAGCGGCTGGACCATACTTGGTTTTACCTTCATCCAAAGCCTTTGCGGCTGCGGCTTTGATATGCGCTGGGGTGTCAAAATCCGGTTCACCCGCGCTAAAACTACAAACATCTATCCCCTCGGCTTTCATAGCCTTAGCTTTAGCTGCGATGGCTAAAGTGATGGAGGGTGTTACCTGACTTACTCTTGCTGCCAGCTTCATTCTACTTTAATTTCGCCAATATCCTTTCTATCTAAGGATATCCCAGAATCATATCCGAGATTTGCCCTTTCTAAATTCTTTTCTCTCCCAGATGGGGACAATTTAATTTACTTCAAGACTTGACAAGACGAAAATTTTGGTTTACACTTATGTTATTAGTAGAAATCTGTCCGCGCATATATATACTAAACACGGGTGAGATTTAAACTTTTGCCAAATGACAAAGAACCCAGATGTGTAGTAGGGGTAAAGCAAAAGCTGATATGTGTCAACTTAAGCTCAAATCCCTACCACATCTCGTTCCTAGTCAGAGACTAGGAATGCAGTTGATGAGGCTCTGCCTCTAATATCATTGAAGGCAGAGCCTTCTAGAATTCATTCCCAGTCAGAGACTGGGAATGAGACGACTTGAGGTTTTTCGTAATTTTGTAAAAGTCCATGTCTGAACCGTGTTTAGCTTAAACAGTAGAAGCCTCTCACCTACCCGATAGGGAAGTGATGAGATGAATACAATACGCGCGAGTCAGGAATTGCCCAACGAACAAAATTAAGCGCAGCTTAATCAGTGTTGTTGGGCGATGTTAGCGAAGCGGCACGAAGTGCGGAATGAACACTTTCTTGATTTTTTTTCAAATATTTGATATAATTTTCAACACTAGGTGTAACTCAATTAAATGCACCAAAAGCAGCCTATCAAAATAAAAGCTAATTGTTTGGCTTAACCAAAGAACCGTGTGACACACGGTCTTAAAGCTCAGTTAATGTCTTCATAGAAGAGTCGCGCTCGTTGCCCACACTCACCTGAAAGGGAGTGTGTGGAGTATGTCACTAAGTAGGTTGGTGTTGAAAATTGTCGTTATGGCAAGGCAAAAGGCAAAAGGCAAGAGGCAAGAGTGAAGAGGGTTTGGGCGATTTTACATTTCTTTACACAGTTTGGTTTTATTGTGTTCACCTACTTATAGTAAATTTTTGGATTGTCGGAATCAGGATATCTGGTTACTGAGCGAAGTAGAAGTACAGGATTAAAGGATATACAAGATTATGATATTATCATTACCTGAATATCCTGGAAATCCTGATTCAGACAAATAAGAATCACCAACCCCCCACCAAACATCATCCAATAACATCCTGTAAATCCTGAATATCCTGGAAATCCTGATTCAGACAAATAAGAATCACCAACCCCCCACCAAACATCATCCAATAACATCCTGTAAATCCTGAATATCCTGGAAATCCTGATTCAGACAAATAAGAATCACCAACCCCCCACCAAACATCATCCAATAACATCCTGTAAATCCTGAATATCCTGGAAATCCTGATTCAGACAAATAAGAATCACCAACCCCCCACCAAACATCATCCAATAACATCCTGTAAATCCTGAATATCCTGGAAATCCTGATTCAGACAAATAAGAATCACCAACCCCCCACCAAACATCATCCAATAACATCCTGTAAATCCTGAATATCCTGGAAATCCTGATTCAGACAAATAAGAATCACCAACCCCCCACCAAACATCATCCAATAACATCCTGTAAATCCTGAATATCCTGGAAATCCTGATTCAGACAAATAAGAATCACCAACCCCCCACCAAACATCATCCAATAACATCCTGTAAATCCTGAATATCCTGGAAATCCTGATTCAGACAAATAAGAATCACCAACCCCCCACCAAACATCATCCAATAACATCCTGTAAATCCTGAATATCCTGGAAATCCTGATTCAGACAAATAAGAATCACCAACCCCCCACCAAACATCATCCAATAACATCCTGAATATCCCGATTCAAACAAATAAAAATCACCAACTCTTAAAGTAATTTCTCTCCCCGGCGGTAAATTTCCTGGGCGTAGTCTGTCCAAATACCTTGCCCCCAATAACGAAAACAGCTAGTTTGTAATAAGAGATTATGTAATAGTAGTTGGCGGTAGTGACTGTCTTGAGTCAAATTTACACTGGATTGCTCTGATAATAAATCGTCGAATTTCTCATGAAATAAATTGCTCAATTTGTACATGGGAGATAAAACATTTTCGTATCCTTGCACCCAACTAATATGATTAGTCCATGATGCCCCATCAATATGAAAATTGGGGTGTTTTTTTTTCAGTTCTTGAATCACATTTTCTACAACATCTGGTTGATAATTATCTTCGGCAATTTGCGCCCAGATTTGATGTTGCCCACTTGCTTGACAAATAGGAAAGTCTTCGGGTTGACAACCTGCTGCTGCTAATAATTCTAAATATTCTGTACCGCAAACACCAACAACACCAGTTTTACCTCCCCCATTTTGCACCATATCCCCCCAAGCTCGTTGAAAACCGCCGGGAAATTCGTTCATCATTACACCACCATTTTCACCATCACCTATTTGACTAACTATGGGGGGTACAACAACATCACCTAATTTTTGTTTAGATAAAGTTTTGGCTTCATAATATGGCTGCATTTGGGCAACTAATTTAGTATCTGAACCTTGGGTTTTAATCAATGCAGTAATACTAATTTCTTCTCCGTAGGAATTGCGAGCTATTAACCGATGGGGTAAATGTTTAGAATTTAAAGGCTGACCATTAATTGTTTCTACAGTATGTTCTTGCACTAATAACCAACGATAACCACATTCTTTCAATGCTTTAATAAATGCAAATAAGGTATCTGGATGGTTTGGTAAGTGCATTTCTGGAGGGGAAAATCCTTTGACTCTTGCTAATGCTTCCCATCCGAAAATTGCCGCAAAATAATGTTGCCAAGCGATAATGTGTAGTTTAATATCTGCTATAGGTGTGGAAGGGATGACGGCATGACTCCACATAGTCCCCAACCATTCCACATAGGGTTGGTAGGTAGGATTGCAAGTGATGTGTTTGAGATTATCTAGAATATCACTTCTGCCCATTTGTACCAATCCCCATAAAAGATTACCAGAATAATCCAACATCACACGGGGATTACAACCTTGTGCAACTAATTCAGGAATAAAATCTCCCATGCGACTATAACAACTAGCAAAAGGGGCAGCATTGTGGTTATCTCCCTCTTGCTGATGTGTAAACATATATTGCAAATTGCTGATTAATGCACCATTATTCCCGGCTGGGATAGTGGGTTGGTGCATATGTAGAGCGATCGCAAATACTGCATTAATATCTGCTAATTTCAGATTAGTAATCGGTAAAAAAATAGGTTCATTGTGGTTAACTACAGTCAACACTTCCTTTTCCCAACCGCAGATATTTGGCAGATCATCAATAATTTCGGGTAATGTAGGTATATTTGGTAATTTAAACATTCATAATGCCTCAAACATAATGTATAACTAACAATCTTGCACCGAAATTGGCAATTTATGCGTAGTTATTCACTCCCCCCCTACGTCCTGATAGCGCAGGGTGGCGTTAGCCATACTTCTAGCCCTCACAGACAACTTTTTGGTGCAAACCCTACTTAAGCATTTTTAGGACGAAGAGAAAACTGATCTTAAAAGTTTGAAATATTCCCAGATAAATATTCATATTACACAGCCAAGATCAATAATTGGAACCAGGTGGGTGGCCCCAATTTGCCGATCTAGCGTTATCAGTGCCGCGTTCTTGATGAAGGCACTAGAGAACTTTTCGTCCCAGACGTATTGCATTTCATACCCGATTACCCAAAATCTGCTTGTGGTGGTCAAACAGATTGGTGAAGATGAGGAGCAGGCTGACAGAACTAATTACCCAACTTGGATTAGTTAGAATCCGCTAATACCTGTCATTGGTGTGTCCGAGAGTGGCAAGCTCTCAGTTAACATCTATCAATCTACTGCTCATTAGAGATTTGAACTACGTTCTAGCTGGCTCTATTGATAGATTCAGCGGGTAGGCAAATCAGATTATCTCCTTGGGTAAGGATTAAGCCACGTTGACGTAATTTACCCATTAAACGAGTGACAGTAACACGGGTTGAACCAATGGCGCTGCCAATTTGAGCATGGGTAAGGGGGAAGGGTAAGCAATAACCACGAATGACATCAGGATCGGTTTCGCTCATTGAAGGCTCTCCATATTCCTCAATCAGTAGGGTGAGGAATCCTAAGAGTCGGTCAATTGTACGACGTTGTCCTAAAGCGCTCAACCATAACAACTTGCGCTGGTGCTGATATCTAAAAGCATCCATAACTTCACGGCGGAAGTGAGGCCAGTTGTCTAGGTCATGCCAGTACATCCACAGCACTGCTGTTTGGTCAACGTGGGCGTAGGACTGGAGGGTGAATGGAGATTGAGCAACAATTTCAAAAGGTTGTCCTGCTCCCACAAAACCCAAGAAGGCTTCTTCGGGTGTTCTGTTAATGCGTCTAGATGTTAACTGACTAGCAGTAGCACTGACTTGGGCAGTTCCTACCATGCGGATAGCACCTCTTTGGACTAAATAGAGCAAACCAGGTCTAGCTGGAATGCGCTCGTCTTTACTGAAGGTGCGGCAGCGGTAGTGTTCTTGGGCCCAGTCAAGAATACGTTGCCAGGTTAAGAAAGGACGCGAAGCTTCGGAAAAGGAAGATGGAGATTGCATAGGTAACAAAGAGCTATTGGCTGAAAACAAAGACTTGATAAGAAAAGTGCAAGGAGTGTCTTTGTGTTAACGGGGTAGGCATAACGCCTAACAGCGCCAGCCCTCCAATGGGATAGAAAGCTAAATTGCTCTCTATTTTTTCTTATACTTCCTACTGTACAACAAGGGTAGTAAAGATTACCCATTTTTTATACATTATTTATCAAATTTCATCCTACTCTCATTTTTCCCGACATCAGTAAACTTCTATCTCAAGGTAGATGGAACAGGATAAAATGATGCACACCATAATTTTTTTACAAAAGGATACGTGTCGCATAGACTACTTTTTGGGCAAAATAAAGCAGTTAAACAGTTAATAGCTGGGTATTTAATGTCTTCTCTCAGTATTTTTACTAATAAGGAGGAAATTACAGGCATAAAAGGGATAAAAGTTCCTCTCTACCAAGGAGGATATAATCAAAAAATTTTATATATCTCTGGTGTGGCTATGAGAATATCAAAATCTCAGAATTTAACAGTTATGGACGGTGCTGGAGCTATCGCCACGCTTGCCGAAAGTATTGCCGGACATTTATCCCAAAACAGTGATAGTTTATTTAGGGTGAAAGTAGTTCCCCCCGGTGAGATTTATATAGAACTCATGGACTCTACTTTAGCTGCTTGGTTACAAAATTTAATAGTTGCCAAAAAAACTGGAGATTTGGTGAATAATTTTTTAGATGACCAATTACCAACTTCATTAAGTTCATTAAAGGTTTTTGCAATTCAATATGCTCATTCCCGCTGCTGTTCTTTGCTGCGCTTAGGACAGAATGAAGGATTGATTGAACTTGATAGGACAGATTTTAATGGTTTTACGGCTGTCAACTCTATACGGTTGCTAAATTGTGAGCAGAAACTTCTTCTTGATCACTTGGATGAGAGGTTTCTAATTTATCAATTAGTTAAGGTGGTAGATGATTTGGTTTGTGCTGATAGTAGTTCTATTGACTGGGAAAAGGCAGGTGGGAATTTAAGTCAAGCTTTTGAGCGGTTTTGGTGTAATTGTCGGATTTGGGGGGAAGTGAAAATTCATGATCCAGAATTAGCTCAAGCTCGCTTGGGATTGCTGATAGCAACTCAGTTGGTTTTAAGGTGTGTGTTAGAGGACAAGTTGGGAATTGTTGCACCTGTGGAACTTTAAGCGGTTATCGCCAGGATGCAATGCAATCGAGGGCGCAGGGCCTGCGCCCCTACAGGTTTTGCGATTTATTGATATTCACACCAACTTTACAAAATCTTTGAGAAATTATCTTGACAAAATAAATATCTCCGCATAAAATCGCAGGTGTGTGAGGAGCGAAATTAGGAAGGACACCGAGACGAAACACGGCCAGTCGTCGGTGTCTTTTCTTATGTGTAGAGTTTTAATTAAGTAAGAATTTTTCCATTGCTATGGCTGCACCATCTAATTCTACACTAGGTGCTACCCAGTGAGCGATCGCTTGCACTTCGGCTGGTGCGTCACCCATGGCGACACTAATGCCAGCATAACTGAGCATTTCTACATCATTGAAATTATCACCAATAGTCATGACATGATGACTTTCTAAACCTAGTATTTCTTCTGCTAGATAGCGGACAGCATTGCCTTTATTAACATGAGTATTAGCTGCTTCCAAGAAAGTAGCGACAGATGTTGTTATATATAATTCTGTGGGTTGATATCTGCGGCGTAAATTAGCCAAAAGTTGTTGAATTAAGTTTGCGTCATCACATAAGGCTAAAATTTTAGTGGGTGCATGATCTAATAGTTGACGTAAATCACCGACGGGAATGGCGTTTACACCACAGCGTTGTTGATAATTTTCCGTTTCTTTGGTAATTTCTCGGACATAAAGTTGGTCGTTGATGTAAAAATGCACGGAGAGGAGCGATCGCAAATCTGGCTGTTCAAAGTATTCTAGTAGTTGTAAGGCAATTTCTCTAGACACAGATAAATGACGGTGAATTTCCTGAGTATTTGGATCTTGAATCCAAGCGCCTTGATAAGCTACTAAAGGCAGTGTAGATCCAATTTCCTGATGAAACCGCAAAGCCGAACAATACATTCTTCCTGTTGCTATAGCAACTTTAATTCCCTTTGCTTGTACAGCAGCAATCACTTCCTTGACAATATGACTGAGAGTATTGGAATGTCCAGCAATTGTCCCGTCTATATCTAAAACCAACAGTTTAATATCACTCACTTCAGCAGGTGCTTTGTGCATAAATTCCCCAAAAATTGAAGTTCCAGTAAAAAATTAACAGTAGAGACTTACTTGCGTAAACTTGATTATAAGGGAAATGATGATAAGTCTACACTCATAATTCTATGTCTCCACAAATTAAAGCATTGATCAGATCACCACTACTGGGTATCTCACTAAGCAATCTAATTAAAGTTGGTTCTAAGTGACTTTTTCGATCTAGGAAAAAGGTATTTTCATCAGAGAATTCTCTAATTGCTTCAGGATTATGAGAAGTTACTAAAATTTGTCCACTATTTTTAAATGAACGTTGTAGAGATTTGGTGAAATGACCTACTTCTGATAGAGAAAGATAATTATCAGGTTCATCCCAAAAACAGAAAATTAGTCTATAGAATTTATTAGCAGCTAATACCACAGCACAAAGAAAAAAGCATTTTTCACCATCTGATAAATCTTGAAAATCAACATTCAAAGTCGCATTATTCTTTTTGTAGCATAATAAAATTATTCCTAGAACTGGAAACAGAAAAGCAACCCAAGCGTTGCTGTATTTTATCAACACCTGATTAATGGTAAGGAAGTTATCACAAAATTTAACAGTATAAGTAAAAATTATGTAAAGATGGTAATACTTTTAATATTCATAACTTATGATAATTCACCTTTAGATTTTCTTAAGAATTAATTGAGAATAATTTTTATTTAGCAACGAGCTTGCAATACTTTCAGCAATTTGGTAGGATTATCAAGAATTTCATAATTGGTTTTTTACTGTCAATTTTTTATAAGTCTGAGAAGGTTATCTTCAAAAGCCCTTATTTATGGTTATTTGAGAAATAAATTCTGAAAAATAATACAAAACTTTACTAATTAATAGCAAGTTCTGAGACGAATTTTTAGACAGGAATTATCTCAGAAATTATGTAGAACAAATATACTATTGACAAATAGGACGTTTCATGGATTAAAGGATGATTTTCGGTTGTATAAGTAGTGAGACAGAATTAATTACACAATGTCATTGCGTTAGCGCAGCGTGGCGTTAGCCATATGGAACGAAGTGAAATGAAGCAATCACAACCCTTGCGATTGCTTCCCTTCGCTCGCGATGACTGTAAATATTTTTGTCCAATTACTTAGAGACTTCCAAGAAATAAATTATCCTAAGAAACGAACCACAGAGGCACAGAGTACACAGAGAGAGAATTTCTGCATCAGTTTTGGGACATTTTTTTATTTGGAAGTCTCTTATTAGTTCGTCAAATTTATTTTGACGGGTAATGATCGGAAAAAACGGCGTTGCTGATTAAGGGTATAAATTTTAGTCTCACGCAAAGGCGCAATCACGCTTCGTGATCTCGAAGAGTAGACGCACTGAGGTAAGATTTTTAAAGGTTCAATTTGGAAATTTCATACCTCGATTCAGCAACGCCAAAAAACTTCTGTTCTTCCCTCCTCCCCCTGCTTGCCTTCACCCGTCATTTTCGGGTTGATAGACTACTATGTTGCATATTAAATCTGGAGAAAAAAAATTAGAATGTAATAAGTTTCTAATTTGGTTAAGCAGTTGACTTTTAATTCTTCCGTGATCAACAAACCCATATTCATCCTTGTAGATGGACATTCTCTAGCTTTTCGTTCCTACTTTGCTTTTGCTAAAGGTAGAGACGGAGGACTTCGCACAAAAGCTGGTATCCCCACCAGTGTTTGTTTCGGTTTTATTAAATGTTTGCTAGAGGTAATAGCCACACAACAGCCGCAAGCTATAGCTGTAGCTTTTGATTTGGCTTTACCTACTTTCCGTCATGAAGCTGATGATACTTACAAGGCTGGACGTGCGGAAACTCCAGAAGACTTTATTCCCGACTTAGAAAACCTCTATGAGTTATTACAAAGCTTGAATTTACCCATACTCACTGCACCTGGTTATGAAGCAGATGATGTACTAGGAACATTGGCACAAAAAGCCGCTACCTCTGGATATCGAGTTAAAATACTTTCCGGGGATAGGGATTTATTTCAACTAATTGATGCTGATAAAGAAATTACTGTTTTAAACTTCTCTCCCGAAGCATTAAAACGTTCTACAAATAGTATTGCTGAATTTAGAGCCGAAGAAGTAAAAGAGAAATTAGGAGTATTACCTACACAAATTGTTGATTTTAAAGCCTTATGTGGTGACAAATCAGATAATATTCCCGGAGTTAAAGGAATTGGGGAAAAAACAGCAGTTCAATTATTAAATACTTATAATTCTTTGGAAGAAATTTATGCAGCTATAGATGATATTAAAGGTGCAACTCAGAAAAAACTAATTACTGGTAAAGAAGACGCAGAAAAATCTCGTTATTTAGCTAAGATAGTTTGTGATGTTCCCTTAGAAGTTGATTTAGAAGATTGTCAATTAACGGGTTTTGATAATAACTTGCTGATTCCGATTTTAGAGAAATTAGAGTTTAAAAGATTTTTAGAGACAATTAATGAAATACAACAAAAATTTGGCGGAGAAGTTGTAGAAAATAAGGTAGCGGAAATCACAGCAGAAACAGATGATGATTTATGGTTTTTTAGTGCAGATGATACAGCACAAGAAATAAAACAAAATGCTTCACCAATTCAACCACGCATTATTAATACAGAAGCTAAATTAACAGAATTGGTAAAACTTTTAAGAAAATTCACAAATCCAGAAAACCCCGTTGCTTGGGATACAGAAACTACTGCTTTAGAACCACGAGATGCGGATTTGGTGGGAATTGGTTGCTGTTGGGGAACGGAATCAGATGAACTTGCTTATATTCCCATTGGTCATAAAATCGGCGATAATTTAAGTCGAGATTTAGTATTAGAAGCACTGCGTCCGATTTTGGAAAGTGCTGATTATCCCAAGGCTTTACAAAATGCTAAATTTGATCGGTTAATTCTGCGGTGTCAAGGCATTAATTTGGCTGGAGTGGTTTTTGATACGATGTTAGCCAGTTATTTGATTAATCCCGATAGTAGTCATAATTTAAGTGATTTATCTTTGCGATATTTGGGATTGAGTGCGAAAAGCTATGGAGATTTAGTTCCTAAAGGAAAGACTATCGCTGATATTAGTATTGCTGCGGTTGCTGATTATTGCGGAATGGATGTTTATTCTACATTTGCATTAGTCTCGAAATTACGGGAAAAGTTAGTAGAAACTCCAACTTTATATAAACTATTAAATGAAGTTGAACAACCATTAGAGGAAGTTTTAGCGGAAGTTGAATATACAGGAGTTCGGATTAATTCAGATTATCTGCAAGAACTTTCACAGCAATTAGAAATAGAATTAGCCAAGTTAGAAATAATAGCTACTGAAATTGCTGGAGAAAAATTTAACTTAGGTTCTCCTAAACAATTGAGTCATATTCTTTTCGATAAATTAGGCTTGAGTACCAAATATTCTCGCAAAATTCAAACTGGTTATTCTACAGACGCAGCAACTTTAGAAAAACTCCAAGGAGTTGATAATACTGGATTTGTGGAAGCCATTATTGAAAATCGGACTTTGTCAAAATTAAAATCTACCTATGTAGATGCTTTACCAGCTTTGGTACATCCCAAAAGTCAAAGATTACATACTGATTTTAACCAAACTGCAACTTCTACAGGTAGGTTATCTTCTTCTCATCCCAATTTACAAAATATCCCGATTCGCACTGCTTTTAGCCGCCAAATTAGAAAAGCTTTTTTACCGGAATCAGGTTGGTTTATGGTAGCTGCTGATTACTCACAAATTGAGTTAAGGATTTTGGCGCATTTGAGTCAAGAACCTGTGTTAATTCAAGCTTATCAGCAAAATGAAGATATTCATACTGTGACGGCAAAATTAGTCTTTGAGAAAGAAGATATTTCTTCAGATGAACGGCGTTTTGCGAAGACGATTAATTTCGGAGTAATTTATGGGATGGGAGCGCAAAAATTCGCTAGAGAAACGGGGATAAATCCGATAGATGCGAAGTTATTTATTGAGCGATTTAATGAAAGATATGCCAATGTTTTTGCATATTTGGAGAAGGTGAAAAAAGAAGCGATCGCCTATGGTTATGTGGAAACTCTTTTGGGTAGACGACGTTATTTTGAGTTTACTAGTAATAGTTTACGGCAGTTAAAAGGTAGTAAGTTAGAAGATATCAATTTACAGAAATTAAAGAATTTAGGTCAATATGATGCTGGGTTACTCCGTTCTGCTGCTAATGCACCAATTCAAGGTTCTAGTGCAGATATTATCAAAATAGCAATGGTGCAATTGCATGAAGTTCTGAAGAAATATCAAGCGCGGTTGTTGTTGCAAGTTCATGATGAATTAGTGTTTGAAGTTCCTCCCCAAGAATGGGAAGAATTGCAACCACAAATTAAGTCGGTGATGGAAAATGCTGTTTCTTTATCTGTGCCTTTAGTTGTTGATATTCATGCAGGGGATAATTGGATGGAAACTAAGTAAGTAGGTTAGAATTGCGGATCATAAGCATTACGAGGGGAAAAGGGTCTGAATCACGGATTAGACGGATTGCGCTGATTTCACAGATTTTAGTAACTTTTATCATAGCAAACAACCTAATCCGCCCAATCTTTTAATCTCTATAATCTCCCATAGCGTCTCCCACAAAGGAGGAATAAGGGAACACCAAAAAATAAATTACCCAAACTCTTTCCCCCTGCCTTCCCCCAACGACAATTTTTAACGCTCACCTACTTACACCGTAGCAAAGCATCCGAGGGTTGGGGGAATCTCGATTAATTCTGATACTTTTCAAACATCCTCTAATCTCTAAGTAGGTTAGCATACCTTAAACTTATATCGAACCTGGTTACATTTTTTGTAACGGCAAAAATTATGTGTTGGGTTTCCTTCCAACTATAATTATTTTATGATAGTTCTTCCTCATCTATTTTATGATAACAAATTTAAAATCAATTGTCAACCCCCGCATCTTCTTTTTTGCGCGACTCAATTAAGAGATTGAGTGATATTTTTGTAAATATCGAGAGGTTGAGATCCCCGACTTCATGAAATTGGGATTAAAAATTTAAAATATCTAAAGATGCTTCTATTTCTAATTCTATTATTCTAGCTTTTATATCTTGATATTCTGCTAATTTTCCTTCTTGCCAATATAAATCTGCGGCTTTATGAAAATCTGCTACTGCTCCTTGTTTGTCTGCAATTTCTAATAGGGCGTTTCCTCGGTTATAATAAGCATTGATATAGTGAGAGTTCATTTTCACTACTTGAGTATAATCGGTGATTGCTGCTGCATATTTTCCTAAATCGAAATGAGCATTACCCCGACAATAATAAGTATCAATATCATCAGGATTAATTTGAATGGCTTGGGTATAGTCAGCAATTGCTCCTTCACAATCTCCTAATTCAAACCGATCATATCCACGATTTTTATACCCAATAGCATCATCAAAATCAATATTAATTACTGGCTGTGATTTCTGTTGATCATCTAATAGGTAACGAGATATTTGTCTATCTTTCTGTGTGGTAATATAATCAGGATTCAGCTTAATTGCTTGATTATAATCTTCAATTGCTCCTTGAGTATCACCAATATGAGAGCGAACATCAGCACGATTTTTATAATTAATCGCAATATGGGGATTAATTATAATCGCTTGGGTATAAGCTTCTATAGCTATTTGATAATTCCCTATTTGATAATGTGTCAAACCTATTTGATGATATGCTTGCAGATGATTGATATTAATATTTATTGCCTGACTATAGTTAGTAATTGCTGTGTGATACTCACCTAATTGATAATTAACTAAGCCTAGTTTATAATAAATGTCAGCATCACTATTATTAAACAGTAAGGCTTGATTATAACTATTAATTGCTGCTGCATACTCGCCTTTTTGGAAATATTCATCACCAAGATCTAAATAAAAAATAGTTAAATCAACAGGTGTAGATTGGGGTTTAATTATTTGACTTTGAGATAAATTAGATGGATAAGAATTTGCTGAGATTGGAAATTGTTCTAAATAGGAAAATAGACCACCACCATACAATAATTGATTAATCCCAAAGGAAATTTTCCCAGTTTTCAATTTAATCATTTGCGTGGGTAGAAATCCAGCTAAAAAAAGATGATATGCAGATTGTGCTTCATTGACTTCTTCTTGAATCAAAATACAGACAATTACTGCATTTTTTTCCACTTCTTCGGCACTAACTGACCATCTCACTCTATCAATACTACCGTGCCGAGATTTGACTTCAACGCCAATGGCAGAATTAGCAGTGAGTGTAAAATCACTTTTACCATCACCACCAAAGCGTTTTTCATAATCTACTTCCGTAATGAAATTAGCTAATCTTTCCTTAACAACTTCCTCGCCTAATTTACCTTTAAGATTATTAATAAAAACATCACGGACTGGAGAAGTGCGTTTATATTTTTCCGCCATTAACCAGCAAAATTCCCGTAATGCTTTTAATCTCTCACCAGAAATAATAGTTAATTCACTATGTTGACCTTCTATTTGACAATGAAGTAGACAACCAGATGTTAACCTTTTCAGGAAGTCAGATTGTAGCGATCGCAAGAGAGTAATCCAATCCATGTACAATATTTCTGTGGTCTTTTTATGCAAGGGTTTAACACTGCCAAACCCTTACAAATCTATATAAATCCGGTTCAAACATATCTAGTAGTTCGTCAAATTTATTTTGACGGGTAATGATCGGAAAAAACTTCTGTTCTTCCCTCCCCTACCCCCCCAACCTCCCCTACCTCCCCAACCTCCCCTACCCCTGCTTGCCCTCACCCGTCATTTTCGGGTTGACAGACTACTAGGGTGTGTAAAGCATAGAACGACAGGGTAACGCACCAAATTTTTGATCATGGTGCTAAGGATTTTTTCTTTTTTCCTTGATTTGGCGTAGGGTTTGAATAAGTTTTTTACTAGATTCAGTAGAGACAGCGGGAGCATCACTGTTGGGTGTTGCTGACGTGATAGAACCAAGATTATTTACCGGTGGAGTCTCAGGGGGTAATTTTTGAGAGTTGGGAGTTACTGAAGGTTTGATTTGAGGTTCAGGTAATTTTTGAGAGTTGGGAGTTACTGAAGGTTTGATTTGAGGTTCAAATACCTTTTCTGTATTTGAAGTAGCGGGAGGTTGAATCTTAGAACTTACGCCTGTAGCATTGGGATTATTTTGGAACTTCAGTTGGAAAGGATAAGAACTAATTAACTGCTTATCAGCTTGAGGTGGATTGGCGATGAAAAATTCTCTAACCTTAGATTGTAGCTGCGGTGATTCTGCTCCTGCTTGGAACTTAATATCTAAGACCTTACCATCTGCATCTACAACTAATCTACCCACAACTGTTCCTTCCATCTCAGGTGTATCTGTAGAGATGGTTTCACGAATTACCCCTTTCTCTTTTACATTGGGGTATTCTTGACGAATATTTTGTCTAAGAGTATTGTAAGAATTCAGTTTAGCCAGTAATTGTTCCGTTCGTTTACCTTTTGATGCAGATTCATTTGTGATGATTGCTGGTGATTTTCCCTGAGAATTATCTGTTAAAGCTAATTTTTCCCCATATTGAGGGACTTTAATGGCATTATTTCCTGATTCCACTGTTTGTGGTGCTGAAATACCCGCTGCTGTTGTACTGCCAATATCAATGGCTTCAGCAGATGGATTATTTAGTGGTTCTCCTGGTATTTCATTACTTTGTCGCAGTTCTGGCAACTTATTAATACCTAGAGGTGCAGTTTCTCGTATTTGCTGATCTAAATTATTGACAAAAGGAGAGGTCGAAGCGGTTGGGGGAGTATATGTACTTCTGGCTGGCAATCTAGACATTGCTATTTGTAAATCATTGCGAGTCAATCTTTCAATAGATTGCCTACTGGGTAGATAAGACAGGTTCAAGTTGGTTGGCGAACTCGGAATAGCTGGTAATACCGACTGACTAGATAATTCCGGTTGTAAAGGGGGATAGCTAGTTAATGGACTACTCAAATTAATACCTGGTAGTTGTTGCTGTAGGGGTAATTGGGGTTGCTGTAAAGCTACCTGGGATGTACTAGGAGGTTGTGGTAATCGGCTTTGATCAGCCGCGCTCAATTCTATTAATCCGACTGCTTTGGGTGAGTCAGTTTTAGAAGAGTGATTAGAGTTAACTGGCATTAATGGCACAATCAAGGCAATAGCACCGTGGATACCAAGGGAGGCTATGGCAGCTATTCCCGTTGGTTGTCCGAATATTTCTGGTATGTTTTTTAGGAGAGATACGTAAGACATACTGTTATGGTTGATTCTGATCAGTGAAAGTTGAATAGAAATTTTATCAACAAAGAATTCAGGGGTTATCCCAATCGTGAAGTTAATATCCCACAGTATCATCTACTGAGAGACGGGGGAATAATGATACTCAAGGTAAAATTGATTAACTCCTGAAATCGGTGTCTTCTGAACTATTTTTTATTTTTTAGACTATTTTGCCATTGCCAAGACGCATCTTATTCCCATATATAATAACTTCTCCAGGGGATAAGTTCAACAGGGGAATTAATAATAAGTAGGTTGGCGTTGAAAATTGTCGTTATGGCAAGGCAAAAGGCAAGAGGCAAGAGGCAAGAGTGAAGAGGCAAGAGTGAAGAGGGTTTGGGCGATTTTACGTTTCTTTACACAGTTTGGTTTTATTGTGTTCACCTACTTATCTTCAGTTTTTATGTTTGGGAACTGGGAACAGGGAAATTAATTGGTAATATCAAGTCTGGAAAATTGAGTCTTCCCTGTTCCCTGACTCTAGGAATGAATTTAATTTTATCCAACTACTTATAGAATAATAAGTCAAGCAATTTGATACGTAGGAGTATTAAAATGGGACTGAGTGAAGAAATAATGAATTCTAGTCATAAGGACTTAATTGTCCAAGACTGCTGCACCATGATAGACGTACAACTAGCATCTAAGTCAGGCATGAGTGGCATAGCCCTAAAAGCCGCCTTTGCTGCACTGAAGGGAATTCAACCGGGTTATATCCCCAATGTTATTGAGTCCCTCCTCCCAGTTTGCTTAACTGCAATTGATCCCATCTGGAGTGAAGGAGTGCAACATGGTGAACCAGTAAAATATCTCACAGCAAATAGTGGTCGCACTGCAAATGCGCTATTGAGCGTAACCGATGCCAGGGTTAAAAATACGAAACGCCAACTTGTGCGAGGAACTTACGAAAAATTCCGTAATTCCGCAGAAAAGCACGTACAAGAAGCAGTACCAGATTTAGCTCAAGTGATTGGTAAGTATGCGAATAATTAGGATTTGCACCAAAAATAGAAGTTAGTCTTTCGGTCTTTAGATGCGCTTCCACGTAGGCTACGGGAGCGCATATCCCTAAAAGCCAACTTGCAGATATCCTGCTTCGTGATATAATTTATTATTGATGATATTGAGTTAAAAAGTCCCTAATTCAGCCGAAAATATGACACTTACCTATAGAACAGAGGGATGTCTCCGTATTGGTCAACAAGCTCCCGACTTTACAGCAACAAGCGTAGTAGATCAAGAGTTTAAGTCAATTAAATTGTCTGATTATCGTGGTAGATATGTTCTTCTGTTGTTCTATCCCTTAGATTTTACCTTTGTTTGTCCAACTGAAGTAACAGCATTTAGCGATCGCTACCCAGAATTTAGCCAACTAAATACAGAGATATTGGGTATTTCCGTTGATAGTGAATTTTCCCACCTCGCTTGGATTCAAACAGATCGTAAATCTGGTGGAGTCGGTGATATAAATTATCCCCTAGTTTCCGACATCAAAAAAGAAATTAGTGCCGCTTACAACGTTCTTGACCCAAACGCTGGTATTGCTTTGCGGGGTTTATTCATCGTAGACAAAGATGGTATTCTGCAACACTCCACTATTAATAACTTAGCCTTTGGTCGCAACGTAGATGAAGCCCTGCGAACATTACAAGCAATTCAGCACGTTCAGTCCCATATTGATGAAGTTTGTCCTGTTAACTGGCAACCTGGAGACAAAACCATGAATCCTGATCCGGTGAAGTCTAAAATTTACTTTGCTGATATTTAGAGAATAGGAAATTTGGTAATTAAACTTCTAATTTTGAATTTTTTATGCTGACTTCAACTGATTTTACTGGCTTATTTAATGAGCGATTTTTCCATAATTTTCTACCCATACCAGCGCTAGATAATTTTAGATTGGGTGTAGGCACACCAGATTTTAAACTATCAGATATCACTAATAATGCTGTAGTTAAGCTATCTGATTTTCGCGGTAAACAACCTGTAATAATTGCCTTTACCAGAATATTTACCGAAAAGCAATATTGTCCATTTTGTTATCCCCATATTCAAGCTTTAAATGAGAACTATGAACAGTTTAAAAATCGGGGAATTGAAATTTTATTAATTACCAGCACCGACAAAAAGCAAAGTCAAATAATAGTTCAAGACTTGGGCCTAAAAATGCCATTATTAAGTGATTCCAGTTGCCATACATTTCGTACTTATAAAACTGGACAAGCATTGGGAGCGCCCTTACCAGCACAATTTGTATTAGATAAAGATGGCAAACTGCTCTACAGACATTTATTTTCCTTTTTAGATCATAATGCCAGTATAGAGACACTTTTGGAAAAATATAATTGAATAGGACGCAGTTTAATTAAAAGCTCCTAACCTACCTGTACCCCGATTGTATTGATAACTTTCCCGAATTAAACTAGGATGAGGACTAACACAATATCGTTTACCATCAATCATAATTGTGACTAACTTTTCCCCAGAGGTACAGGAAACATTAGTTAATTCCCAGCTTTTAATTAACTCTACATTGGCATCAGTGGCAATCTGGGAAGTTGGTTTTGGATTTTCCTGTACTTTAGTCAAAGATTCTAACCTACCTGTACCCCGATTGTATTGATAACTTTTCTGAATTAAACTAGGATGAGGACTAACACAATATTGTTTACCATCAATCATAATTGTGACTAACTTTTCCCCAGAATCACAGGAAACATTAGTTAATTCCCAGCTTTTAATTAACTCTACATTAGCATCAATGGAAGAGTTAGAAGTTGGTTTTGGCTTTGCTTCTGCTTGAGAATTAGAAGTTGGTTTAGGATTTCCCTCTGCTTCAGGCGCAGATTTTTTAACATAACGCCTATTAAATATTTCTGCGGATTTTTGATAATCTGCAAGTGCATTTTGATAATTACCAGTTACAGTGTAGGCTATGGCGCGGTTAATGTAAGCATTAAAATCATCAGGATCAATAAGAATAGCTAGAGTTGACACTTTTATAGCTGCTGGATAGTCTTTCAAGTTGTTAAACACATCTGCTTGAATTGTGTACCCATAACTATTGTGAGGATCAAGACGAATAGCTTGTTTGGAAGATTCCAGCGCCGCTTGATACTTTCCTAATTTAATATAAGCCATACCCTGATGGGCATAGGCAGCAGCATAGTTAGGGTTGAGACGAATTGCTCGGTTAAAATCCTCAAGGGCTGCTTGATCATTTTGTAATAAAATCTGACTCCAGCCCCGGTTGAGGTAGCCATCTAAGTAGTTAGGATCAAGAATAATAACTTGGTTAAAATCTGTAAGAGCTTCTTGATGTTTGCTGACCCATGTGTATGAGTATCCCCTTTTAAAGAATGCTTCTATGTATTTAGGATCAAGCTTAATTGCTTGAGTAAAATCTGCCGCTGCGTCCTGATAATTATATTGATCTAGTTTAGTAATACCCCTGGCATAAAAGTCTCTTGCTGACTGAGGATTGTTTAAACGGGTAGCAGGACTTTCACTAGTAGAACTATTATCCTTCTTGATGGGGGTGTTTTTAATAATTGGCTCACTTGTAGCTAAAAAAGTATTAATAGGAATCCCCGCATTAAATCCTGTTTTCTGTGTTACCACTGCTCCCGTTTCTGTTTTATTCTTACCTGAAGTATCAGCTAACCCGTGAATGGCCACAACTCTACCAGCAATATCAAACACAGGACCGCCACTATTACCAGTTATGGTTCTAGCATCGTAAATCAAACCATAGCCATTAATGGCATTACTGGCACGAGAAACAACTATTCCCGTAGTGAAAGCAAAGTCTCTGGCAGATCCAACTTTATCAAATACGGCTGGAAACCCACCAACAAAGACATCTGCACCCTCTACCATTTGATCAGAGTTTCCTAAAGTCGCAATAGGATAATCTTCTGTAGCCACAAAAGTAGCTATAGCTAAATCTGCGTCATTTCTAGTTTGCTGTAATACTTTAATATCTTTGACAGGATAATCTTTACCCGCATTTGTGCGTATAGAATAAGTAGTATCTGTAGCGCAAGTAATTTTTCCTGCCCGGCCTAAATCATCACACACCACATGATTAGCTGTGAGTACAGTGTAAGTATTACCTTGTTTAGAAATAATGACTCCTGAACCGCCGGGAGTAAGATCACCCCCTGCATTAATTTGGACTGAGGTGCTTTTAGCAATTTGAGCAATCTTTTGGGTACTAACAGTATCAGCAGCAGATGTTGGTAGAGAAATTACAATAGTTGCGATTACTGTCGTAGTCAAGATGGTATAATTTACCCTGGTAAAATATAAATTCATATTCTGATTCTGAGTCTTCTTGTAAATTCTAGTAACTATGTTTTATCTTCCTTGACAATTTCTTGTTCTTCGAGAAAAGCAAGAACATTGTCAATAGGAATAGCCCAACTGAGAGATTCCATTTGCAAATAATCTTCTTCTTTTGGTATAGTCCCATCGGTAAAAGTAAAAGCCTCAATACCTTGAAAAGGATACTTTAACAGCCCATTAATACCAATTAGTTCACCTTGCTGATTTAAGGCAGGTCCCCCACTCATCCCTTGAAAGATATCATTAGTGTTGCCTAATTGATAACCTCCAGGGAGAGTTTTAGTAATCTGCATTTTAATAGTTCCAGGTTTGACTTGAAAGGCTTTAACTCCCCAATTTCGGGTTTCTTCCATTTTAGTGATCTTCTTGCCTTTGAAGACAAAATGCCAAGCTGGAAAACCAGAGGCGTATACTGTTTCTCCCTCAGAAATAGCTTTTGACTTTGGCAATTTTACTACTTGATAATCCTGTGTACTAGTAAATTTTACCAGGGCTAAGTCCAATTTTTTCGTATTCATGCCATTGACTTGTTGCCCCTGGTAAATCTTACCATCAGCAGTCAAAATGCCATAACCATCTTCAGGACTATCAGCAACTACATGATTATTTGTCAATACTGTATAAGTTTGCCCTTCACGTTTAATGACCACCCCTGAGCCAGAACCAGATTGAGTTAAAATCCTCACAGTTACCTGATTGGCAATTTTGGCTGCGGTAACATCAGGCTCGGATGTAGCACCTAAAACTACTGGGGTGGAATGGGCATACAACTGAATCACACAAACCGTCGTAATAAATATTAAAAACAACCTGCGAGCTATGGGAGAAAACATGATTAATATTCAAATAATGTGGATTAAATCATGCTTACCAATTGTATATTATTAATTAGGGAAAATATCAGAATTTCATCTGTTCCCTAATTACAGGAATACCCCTTTTTCCCCGCACCTCTCCCTAACCCAGGGGAGGTGGGGGGGGTGGGGGAGGTGGGGGAGGTAGGGGAGGTGGGGGAGGTAGGGGAGGGAAGAACAGAAGTTTTTTCCGATCATCATTACCATCATTACCCGTCAAAATAAATTTGACGAACTACTAGTACAGGTTGGCGTAAATAATATGACTATTAAAAGCTCCGAAAGTTTGATTGATTACAAGGCTTGAAAATGGTTCATTCACTTACACCGCAGTGTAAGTAGTGAGACAAAATTAATTACACAATGTCATTGCATTAGCGCAGCGTGGCGTTAGCCATATGGAACGAAGTGAAATGAAGCAATTCCAAGGGTTGTGATTGCTTCCCTTCCCTCGCAATGACTGTAAATATTTTTGTCCAATTACTTACTAGCAACTTGAGTTAATAATTACAAACCACGGGAGTTATCTTGAACGGCAGGTGTCTTTGCCGGTTGCCGACCAGAGAGATTACGGTTTCTTGTTAACACATCTTTCAATTTGATCTGTACACGACCTTGTGTTTCACGGACGGAACCTGCGCTAGAACCTTCACGACTGATTTGCATGATTTGGGCAAGAACTTGGTCTGCCTTCTTGGCATTTTCTGGTTTCAGTGTAAACAGAGTATTGCGTCCATTGCAACCAGTGTCATTTGCTGAAACTACGCAAATGACAGTTTTATTGTTAACTCGACCGGTCATCAACACAACATCCTTGAGGCTACCACCACTTTCAGCTACAGCTTGATTTAATTTTGGTGTCACGATTTGGCAACGACCTTGGGGAGTAAATTTCTCACCAAAATACTTTGAAGCTGCTGAAGTCCAGATAATGACAGGGATTGGCTGACCACCGGGTCGCTGACCAACCGTAGCCACGCTACCATCACCCTGGGGGACGCAGGTAAATTTAGTCCCAGTGTTGGCTACCTCCGATGGTTCTACATCTGGCATCGCACTACTGTTACTATTATCAATTGTATTATCCACTGGTGGTAAGGCTTGAACCGTATCTCCCAAACCAACAATGCTAGATATGGCTAAAGTGGCAACTACAATCGCTGTTTTTAATTGATATTTCATAAGACTCCCTAAATGTTAAAAAGAAGAAGAAATGAGACTTTTCCAGTTCCTGACTGATGTAAATGTCTAGTTTTCTCTAGACTTTATTAGCAGGATGTTGATAATTACAAACCACCGGGGTTATTTTGAGCAGGAGGGTTTCTTCTGGTTTGCCGGAGTGGGTGATTGGCATTCATGGTTAGCAAATCCTTCAATCTCACCTGGACACGACCTTTTGTTTCCCGAATTACGCCGGCACTGGAACCCTCACGACTGATTTGCACGATTTGGGCAAGAATTTGGTCTGCCTTCTTGGCATTTTTCGGGTTGAAGGTAAACAGAGTATTATTGCCATCACAACCAGTGTCATTAATAGAAACTACGCAAATGACGGTTTTACTTCCGACTTGACCGTTCATCAACACAACATCTTTGAGGCTACCACCACTTTCAGCTACAGCCTGATTAAATCTTTCTGTCACGATTTGGCAACGGCTTTGAGGACTAACTTTCTTGCCAAAATACTTGGAACTATCTGAAGTCCAGATAATGACAGGGATTGGTTCTCCACCAGCTCGCTGACCAACGGTGGCTACGTTACCATTTCCGTCAGGTACACAGGTGAATTGAGTTCCTGTATAGGATTCCTCCGACGGATCTACATCTGAATTAACACTATTATCTACTTTTGGGAAAGCTTGAACTGTAGACCCCAAGGCAAAAATGCTGGAGAGGGCTAAAGTTGCCGCTATCATCGCTGTTTTCAATTGATGTTTCATAAGACTTCTTAAATGTTAAAAATGGGAGGAGATAAGCTGTTCTGGATCTGATTTACGCACGAACCACAGAGGCACAGAGGTCACGGAGAAATTAGGGTTTGAGAGATATTTTGTTTGTGTATACTGAAAACGGTTCATGGTTTAACCAATATTAAACCCCTCTGGTAAACCTCTCCCTAACCCGCTTACCGGATGTCTCTATAAACCCCCTTTTCTCCGAGACGAAGTAGATGTAGGGGAATCTGCTAAAGCTTTGAGGTTACCAGTAGCCTGATTATATTGGTAACGTTTAGCTGTTAAGTCAGGATGGGGCGTAATGCAGTATCGTCTGCTACTCATGATGATGGTGACGACTTCGCTACCAGGGTTACAGGCTATAGGTGTTAGTTCCCATTTTTTTAGCAGTGCTATGTTAGGATCATCGGCTGATAAATCAGCGTTTTGCGAAGGATCTGGTGTTTCTGTCGTTGTGACATCAAACATGGTGTTGTTTTTCGTAGCATTGTTGAAGTTATAACGACCATTATTAGCAATGACATTGCCACCTGGGTTATTACTAGTCCCCAAATCAGGTAAAGCATCATGAATGAGAACAACACCATCCCGAGTGTTGTTCTGAATTGTATTTTTACGCACTGAAGGTTTAGCGGATTCGGAAATCACTATACCATCTTTGTTTTGAACGATTTGATTTTCTGTTAGCAAGGGCGCGGAAGTATTACCAATGGCTAAACCAAAGCCGTTATTCTGAAATAAATTATTACGAACTTCTCCCTGGCTTGATTTGGTTAGGGAAATACCGTTGGCGCTGTTTTGTACAAATCTGTTATTTTCAATTTTAGGATTTCCTGTACCTGTAACAAAAACTCCGTCTCTAGCATTGTTAGTAAAGGTACTGTTTTTGATCGTTGGGTTAGTTGATTCTACCCATACACCTGTACCCCTTTGATTGGTGTTGGTGACGGTTACACCTTCGATTGTGGTATCTTGATTTGTCAGGATAGTAATATTCTGTTTAGCGAAGGTGCGACTGATATAATCACCACCACCGGAAATAACTACTCTCTCACCCCTGCTGGATTCATCACCCCGTAATGTTACGCCTGGTTTGAGTAATATGGGGAATGATTCGTTGCTATAATTACCAGGAGCTAATTGAATAACTGTACCCGCTTTGGCTTGACTGAGGGCAGAAGTAATGGTTTTATAGGGGTTTGCTGATGTTCCAGCTTCAGCAGCATTTAAACCATTAACAGGGTCAACATAAATTACTTGGGCAACGGGAGGCAATTCGGCTTGTACTGGGAATGTGACAATTAGGGAACTGGATACGGCTAATGTCGTCACGAACCAAGAGGTTTTTGATCTAAACCGACTGCTCATAAATAACTCCTTGATTTGATGAGTATATCTTTATTTATTAAAAATTAAACCATAAATACTAGGATAATCTCAAAGTTATACATATACATTACTTATATACACCTGATCCGGATTAGTTGCTAAAATCCCCGTCATTCCGTTGATAATCCCAAAATCCCCGGTTTGAGCAACTCAGGAAATGCTTATGAAACAAAAAAAAATCTAGCAGGTTGGTTGTAGGTCAATACTTGTCGGTTAAGCTCAAACAATGAAATTGTGTAGGTTGGGTTGAGCGATAGCCATTGGTGTCAACTTAACGTAAAACCTCTATCCCGCAAAGAACTCAAGTCATCTCATTCCCAGTC